>NZ_LLZH01000026.1:0-23264 GCF_001509495.1 Actinoplanes awajinensis subsp. mycoplanecinus
CTTGGTCGACTGCTGTCTTACCTGGAGCCTCGCACCTATCGATCCCCGGGCCATCCACATCTGCCGTGACCAGCACCGTCAGGTTGGAAAAGGCTCAATCCAGGCCAGGTTGGCGCTGCCCTATGAGCCGGTCGCTACTTGAACCCGGCCCGGATTGCCTCGACAAGCGCCCGCCTTCGTCGTTCACTCAATGTCGCCTGAGTAGTCGCTGCTTCACCCGAGGCAGGCACAAAGAGCGCAGGCTGGCGCAACGAGATTCGTGACCGTCGTGGCATCATATGGATGCTGAGTAGTTCGCACCTATGGTGATGTCTTCCTCTGGCCGATGGTCCCGCGGGAACAGGATGAGCCTGTTGATCATCAAAGATCTGGCGCGTCAGTTGGGTGTCGACAGTGACGTCCTGGTGGCTCTCGCTAAAGGTAAGGGTATCGATGTTTCTGGCGGTGAGAGCCGGGTCGGAGCCGATGAGGAGTGGGCTATCCGCAAGGCCGTCTTGACGGCATCGCCACTCAGTCACGTGGAGCGCGCGCAGCCTGATGTCGCGGCCTCGCCCCGCTCGTCGCGGTGGCCGCGCATGGTTCCTGCTGCGTTGCCAGGTCAGCGCCCAGTCGGGAAGGCTTCACCACCGTCTGATCTGGCGAAGGTTTTCCTGAACCGTGACGACGACTTTGTGAGCGGTTTCCTTAACCCGCCTCCCCGGCATGTTCGGGTCGAGAGGGCCGAGAAAATCGCCCGTGAATGGGCGCGTTGTTTGTTCACCGCTCAAGAAGCCGAGGAGTGGGTCGACAGGCATGGCAGCATTTCGCCGGATGTGGCTGAGGCTCTCCGGGCGGCGGGGCTTTCTGCTGGGCAGTCGACTACTCGGATTCGGACTGAGCGTGGTTTCGTTGAGAAGCTGTCCCTCGCGATCCGGGTTTCGTCCGAAGAGTTGACGGCTGAGGAAGCTGCCGCAGAGTATCGAGCTATGCAGGGGCGTCTGGCGTAGGGCGCAGGGTGTCCAGTGATCTGTCATTACGCGGTCGGAGTCGTTGAACCAGACTTCAGGATGCGATTGCGTGCCGGTCCAATTTTGGTTCAGCGCTGGTCGTTTAAGCGATCCGAAAGCAATTCAGGTACGTAGGCAATTACGGTGGAGGGCATGCGCTTGCGGCGGAGGGCTGGCAGGCTGAAGCCTAGCCACCAGAGGACTGCGATGCCTGCTGCGACCTGACGTGCCGGCTCGGCTGTGCCTTGATAGACCATGGCTGTCGCGGCTGCACCGTAGAGAAGCCAGCCAATTCGTGCTGCGTGGGCCCCGCTGAACGTGGCGAGTACGAGTAGGACGATGCCGAATGCCCACCACGTCCACCACACAGTCTCGGCGCTGACAGGTAGGCCGGAACTGTGTGTCTGCAGGTAGGCGTGGACCGGGCGGAAAACGATGCCGAACGCGGCGGTGCCGGTCACCCATTCGGCACCGCCAGCAATCAGGGCGCCCAGTTCCCGCAGCAATGGAATGACAATCCTGGCGACGAAAATTACGAAGATCAGCAGCCCGGCTATCGCAAGAGCTTCGGGTCCCCATGGCGGTAGGCCGGGGATGATCTGCCGGTTCTGCAGGCGCTGCCAGTAGTAGGCAGCCCACTCGATCAAGTTTGCCTTCCAACCTGGGTCGGGATCTTCGATTTCTAGTGGTGGCGTAGTCTCGGTGTCCGTTTGGGTTTTGGTCACCGTTCATCCTCATCGTCGGTGGTGAAGACGGGTATCCATCTGCCTTCGCGGGCTGCTTCGAGGTCTTCGCGGCTCAGAACGGTGCCCTCCGGAAGAGGGGTAGCGGTGAGCCTCTCCAGGCCGTCTGATGCTCCGTTGATGTCATCGGCGGCCCTGGTGTTGATGTCATCAAGGAGCCGGTCGATGAGTAGCGCGAGACTGCCGGGTCCGGAGCCGTGGTAGCCCCAGCTCAGGCCGTAGTAAGAGTCACGGGGCGCTGGCCAGATCGTGCCGTCGGCGGTGCGGATCCAGATGGGGTCGTCGAGGATCAGCTCTGCCAGCGGCGCGCGTGCGGGTAGGGCTTGGGGGACCGCGGCTACCAGGGTCTGATCGTGTTCTCGGATTACTGGGGCGTCGGTCTCCGGGTCGGTGAGAGATTCCGTCGTTGAGTCGTCGTGCAGGACGTTGTGTGCGGCGGTTCGCTGGCAGGGTCGCAGCCGCCGGGCCCACTCCTGTGCGTGGGCGCTGGTGCTGGGGTCGACCTGGACTGCCGAGCTGTTGGCGAGGTCGGTGCCGCCGTCGACGAATTGGTACAGCATCGTGGCAGAGCTTGCTAACGCGTCACTACGAGCCTGAATGTCGTGCCATGCCGCTTTGCGGACTACGGCATCGATGTCGTCGCTTGTGGCGGCGGGGACGTCCAAGGGGCGCGCGGCCACGATGAGATGTTCAGGGTCGAGGCCGCGGTTCTCGCCCAGAATGTCCAGGGCGAATTCGGCCTGGTTGTGGGCCATCTGGTTTATCTGCTGGGCAAGGTTGGTCAGGACGATGGAGTGCATGTCGTCCCGGGGGTAGGTGGCGGCGAGTTGCAGGAGCGGCGCGGAGTCGATGCTTCCGCGCGCGAGGGCGGTTACCGGCAGAGCGCCTGGTTTCCAGGTTCGGATCAGATCTGGATCACGTAGCGCTGGCGCCCAGTAGGGAACGGATGCTCCGAGGACGCGGGCGACGTCGGCCCAGACGGGGGAGTACCTGCCGTCCTGTGGCCTGCCGGGGAGGAATCCGTCTATGTCTGGTCCGAGGTAGAACATGCCGGTGACGAGAATGGCGGCGCCTTCGCCACGTGGAAAGAGATCGTGAGCCCACTTCTTGAGGCTGCCGCGGCGATCGTCGGAGGTCGGCCAGATGAGCGCGACGGTTCCTGTCGGAGTCTGCCAGCAGGTCGCTGTTGCTTTGTCCAGGTCAACGGTGCCGGCGTATGTCGCCGCGCGTTTTGCAGCAGGCCAGTGATCGAGCGGCACGCGGCCCGTTAGGCGCAGCTTGGGCTGATTCAGCGCCCAGGTATATAGCTGTTGGGGCGACCACCAGTTGCCGTCATTCATGACGGGCAGCGTGTCGGTGAACACCCACCACCATGCGGTGATCCGCGGAACCCCGAGCAGCTGAGCTACGCCACCGATTCCCAGCCTGCGCTGATCATCAGACACCTGCCAACCCCGTACTCTCCGCAACCGATCGACGCCTATAGGTAGTTTTGTGAATAGCCTGCCAGACGATCGGGTGCTTCCCAAGCAGGCGCGCGTATCGATGGATGCCGTCGTGTGGGCTTCCGGCGGAGTCCGCTATGGCGAGTGCCTCAACAGGGCGCGCCGGGATCTCGGGAGTCGCGCTCCCGGGGTTCCGTGCCTGTAGTGAGGGGCCTCGACCCTCCATACCTTTTTCTGTACGATTCTGTATATGGCAACCCGGTCCGGACTACGTCGCCCCGAGGTGTCGGCGGGCATGGCGGCCGCTCGACTGCGCGGGGTCAGGCTCGGCCGGCCCGTCACGAGTGCGCTGTCACCGTCGGCACTGAGAGCTGACGAGCTACGCGACGAAGGACTGTCGCTGGCTGCTATCGCTGAGGCGCTCGATCGCGAGCAGGTTCCCACGCTTTCTGGGCAGGGGTCCTGGTCGAAGAGCAGCGTTCAGTATCTTCTTGCCCGCCTGGACCGGCACCGCGAGCAGGGTGCAGCGGTTTCCGTGAGCGCGTCATGAGCAACCCCGACAACGGCGTCGATCACCTCTTCGCTGACGAAGAACGCACCGCCGCCGGCGAGGCGAAGTACCGAGCAGGTGCACTACGACGTCGGGACGCGAACCCCGACGGCAGCCCGTCGCAGGACTCTCAACAGATCCGATTCTGGAGCCCGCCACCGGCTAACGAACGCCGCCCGGCAGAGCTGCCTGGCATGTCTGCCAAGCCCTCGGTCGTCTCCCGTCGGCCCGAAGCCCGATCCGCAGACCGCGAGCGGCTCCTGACACTCTGCGCGCTACGCCACGGCGAACTCGGTCGCATCGATGGCTCGTTACTGGCCCGCACAGCCCAGACACCCGAGGCGCTGGACCGCTGGTTCGCCGGGCAGGTAATCGAGAGGTCACCCAAAGCCGACAAAGCCCGTAACATCCTCGAGTGGGCGCTGCGTGACGGTGCCGCGATCGAGGAAGCGGAAGACTTCGTCGGCCGGCAGCTCGCTGCCGCCTACGCCGCGGGCGCAGATGTGACGACCGTCCTGGACCCGGACTATCCGGCTAACCTGCGCCTGGTCCCCGACGCTCCTGCGTTTCTGTTCTACCGCGGCCAACTCGACCCGGCCGATGCCCGATCGATTGCCGTGGTCGGCACCCGCCAGGCCACGCCCGACGGCCGCGCCCGGGCGGCGCGCATGGCTCGAGGCCTCAGCGACGCCGGCATCGTCGTCGTATCCGGCCTCGCCAGAGGAATCGACACCGTCGCGCATACGACCGCCCTCGACGGTGGACGTCGCACCGTCGCCGTCATCGGCAACGGAATCGCCGGGAACACCTACCCGCCCGAGAACGCCTTCCTGGCTGATCGCATCGTCGATGGCGGGGGTGCAGTCATCTCCCAGTTCTGGCCGACCGACCCAACAGATCAGTGGCGATTCCCTGCCCGCAACATCACCATGTCCGGATACACCCAGGGCACCCTCGTCGTCGAAGCCGCGTCTACCTCAGGCGCCAAGCTGCAGGCGCAGTCAGCACGGCGGCACTCCAGAACGGTGTTCCTGCTGCGCTCGCTCGCCGCCACGCAGGCCTGGGCGCGGAAAATGCTGACCGAGGCTCGTGCCGAGTTTTCCCAACCCCGGCAGCTCGATTTGACCGCGCCCGCCGATCAGGATCTACCGCTGGCTGTTGTGGAGGTCGGCGATGTCGGCGACGTCATCGCCCGCGTAGCCGACGCGGCCGCCGTGCAGGCCGCTGCCGACATGCGTCTCGAGCTCGCCGGCGCCTGGTAGGCGATGCGGTGGCTCACCCGGCGCCGGCTGGACGACCCCTCGGGTTCCCGAACTGCCCCGCCTGCCCTTACGTCGCTCAAGGCGCATCGTCGGTCTGCATCAGCTGCGCCTTGAGTACCGTGCCGGCGTTGACCGGCCAGCGTTGCTCGATCTGCGCCCAGCAGCTGATCGCAGGAAGATGCCGCAATGCCATCTGCATGAGATCACCTGATCAGCGCGGTTTCACCAGCGTGGCAGCAATCTCCCTCGACTCCGCACCACTTCGCGACCCGCTACGCGCGTTCAAATACGACGGCCAATATCGCTGGGGCGCCATCTTCGGCCGCCTCATCCTGGGATGGCTTGATCGCAACGCACCAGTAGCCCTCGCCTACACCCACATCGTTGCCAATCCCGGCTACCTGAACCGCCGGCCATACCGCCACGTTGAGTCCATGCTCACCGCCGCCGCGACTGAGGACATCCACCACCGCTGGCCTATCTATCCCAAGGCCTTAATCAAGTCGATAGACACCCCTAAATCGGCAGGTCAGAGCTTGCTGGCGAAGAGCAGAGCCGCCCAGGAACACGCCGCCGCGATACGCCTCGCCGATCCACCTGACGCTGCGCCACCCCTGCCTGGCGCGCGCGTACTGATCATCGATGACATCTTCACCACGGGTACCCAGCTCGACGCCGTGGGCCGACGATTCCTCGAATCCGGCGCTACTCGCGTTGACGGACTCGTTCTCGCCCGCAGACCTTGGGGATCTTGACGGGACTGTAAGAAAACGGTTCTGGCGCAAAAACGGTGGTTGGGACCGGGAGTTGGGCTTGACCCGTTTCGACGGACAGGGCCGATGAGTTGATCTTCAGGCTACCTTGAGGGCGGGTAGCAGGCTGATGACGGTGCCGCCTTCGTAGGCGGCCGGGCTGAGGTAGCCGAGGCTGGAGTGCCGTCGGCGGGTGTTGTACCAGCCTTCGGTGTATTCGAATATCGCCTGGTGGGCGGCCTTACGGGTGGGCCAGGCCTGCCGGTGGATCAGCTCGGTCTTCAGGGTTGAGAAGAACGATTCGGCGACCGCGTTGTCCCAGCACTGCCCGCGCCGGCCCACGCTCAGGCGTACGCCGTGGCGTCGGGCGAGGCGGGCGTGCTGCGCGCTCGTATATTGACAGCCGCGATCGGAGTGAAAGACCAGGCCGTTGGCGGGCAGGCGCCGGCGCAGGGCGTCGGTCAGGGCGGCGTCGACCAGGTCGGTCTTGAGATGGTCGGCCACGGCCCAGCCAACCACGCGGCACGAGGCGAGGTCGATGACGGTGGCCAGGTACAGCCAGCCCTCCCACGTGTTGATGTAGGTGATGTCGCCGCACCAACGGGTATTGATCGCCGCCTGGTCCACGGCGAAGTTCCGGTCGACCAGGTCCGGGCGGGTGCCGGCGTGCGGGTCCGGGATCGTGGTGCTCCTCCATCGGCGCGGGCTCTTGCCGCGGACCCCGGCGGCCCGCATCCTGCGGGCGATGCGTTTACGGCCGTGCCGCAGTCCGGCCGCGGCCAGCTCGGCATGAATGCGCGGCGCTCCGTAAGTGCCGTTCGACGCCGCGTGCACCGCGACGATCTGCTCGGTGAGCTGCTCATCGACCCGGTCCCGGGTGGACTGCTCGCCGCGGGCGTGCTGGTAGTAGGCGGACCGGGAGACCTTGAGCAGCTCGCACGCACGCTTGACGTTGTGCTTGCCGGCCTGCTCCGCGCCGATGAACGGGTACACGTTCACCGGGTCTCCCTCGCGAAGAAAGCCGTGGCCCGCTTGAGGATGTCGACGTCCTGCTGCAGCCGCCGATTCTCCGAGCGCAGCCGGGCCAGCTCGGAACGTTCGTCGCTGGTCAGCCCGTCCGAGCGAGTGCCGGCGTCGAGTTCGGCCTGCTTCACCCAGGACCGCACCGCCGTCTCGGTCAGGTCGAAATCCCTGGCCACCTGCCCGACCGTGCGGTCACACGCTGACACAGCTCGACGATCTCGGCCTTGAACTCGGACGTGAACGCCCGCCGCGGCCTCGATCGCTTCTTTCCCACGCTCTCCATGATGCTGGACATCCTCCCGGAGACCTCAGGTCCCCTGATCTTGGATGTCCGTCAAAACGAGGCAGGCCCAGCCGCCGCCAGTTGGGCAGGCGCTCCCGAGGCGTCCTCGACGCCGAGCAAGCACTTGCAGGAGGTTTTCGTATGCCTCTTCGGGCGAATCCCCGCCGCCGACCTCGTCCGCCCGATCCGTAAAGAAGTGTGCGCACGTTGCATCATCAGCGTTCCAGTCAGGTGAGAGATCGGCTGGCCAGCATGCGAACGCAACCCAGGTGCCGGGCTCATAGAGACCCCCGTAGCGTGCTCGGACGATAGTCACCCCTTCCAGTTCGTAATCCACGCGTTTGACGATCTCATATGGGCAACCAGCAGTTTCGCCGGATCTGGGACAAGCAGCTTCGGCACCGCGGGTGTGACCGCTGCCGACGGCCACGGTCACGAGTCCTTTGGCGGGAACCGCAACGGCTGGCTCGGCTGTGGCGTCCAGTACCGCGACCGTAGGTTCGTATTGTCTGGTGTGACAACACTCGATGGCGTGCATCCTGCCTACGGTGATACGTCGGCGCGTAACCATCCCTGCTCTTGTGTCAGCATGAGTGCTTGGATCCGTGTGCGGACCCCCAGTTGCCGATAGAGCGCCTGCAACAGTCGATACATCGCCCTCTCGGAATACCCGGCGGCGTGAGCGAGCCGGGCCACGGTCATCCCGGCCGCCAGTTGCCGCAACCACGCAAGCTGTTCGGCCGACAGCGCAGGATCAGATCTTGGCGCCGCCACGGTGCCGGCGGTTAAGGCTGTGGCGACGGCCGCCGGCATCACGGCCTGTCCATCAAGGGTCGCCACGACCGTGCGGCGCATTACCTCATCGGTCACCGCCCGATCCAGCACCGACTGGGCGCCGGCGCGGATCGCCCGCGCGCCCAGTGACACCGAATCTGATGTCAGCACCGCGATCAGGTGGTGGTTCACTGCGGCCGTCCGCAACTGGTTAAGCAGTAGCCAGTCATTTTCAGTAAGCAGCGTTAGCAACAACAGTCCCGGCGTGCGGCGTACCCATGTCAGCGGGTCTTCCGGAGCATCCACTGTGTAGCCGAGGTCCGCCAGGGCAGCAGAAACTCCCTGCCGGTACAGCGGAAGCGGATCGACAACCGCGAGATGCATGGCGATGAGGGTAGGCAGCACGCCGCTGTGAGCAGTCGACCTCGTCGGCGGGTCGGCTGCTTTCTGCGCCCATGTCCGGCGTCGCGGTCGTATAGCACAGTCCTGATCCGACCTCCGGCAGTCAAGGTGTCCGCTCGCTGCGACCGGCGAGGCTCCGGAGCGGTCGTGACCCGCTTGCCGTGGACCGTGATGCTGGATGGTTAAAACGATGCAGCTGGTGGTGTATTCGTGGCACGGCATCTTCAGCGTGCGAGGCACAGTCTTCGCCGCGCGGTCATAACGCAGGCGGATGCGGGGTCCACGCGCTGTTTCGGCAGTTCAGTGCGCCTGCGAGTATAAGAACACAACAAGCCGGTATCCGGCGTGGGCAACGGTTGAGGCCAAGACCCGGATCGGTCTGGCCAGCGCTTCAGCCCTCGCATGATGATCATGCCCTCTCTGAGTTTGATCGGTGACGCCGATGTTCGCCGGTACTCCTTCCGATCACAGTGTCGCCGATGAACGGCGTCTGCGGTTACAGTGCGAGAGGTGCCGAACGACCCGATCGATCGTCTCGCCGAGGTTCTAGGCGACGTGGCCGCTTCGGGGTTGCGGCGCTCCGCGACCTTGCGGCACCGGCGTGTCGACCTCGCCGAACCGCGGTGGGTGGCCCGCGGCTACAGCGGCGCTGTCCTGGTCGCGGTCGTGGAACGTTCCCTGCCGCCGGCACCGCACGTGCCGAGTAAGTATGTAGTCAAGCTGTGCCCGGCCGACGGCCGGCAGCGGGAGGCGTCGCGTCACCACGCCGCATGGCAACTGTCCCCGCAGGGCTTCGCTGACCGGCATCTGGTCCAGGTCGCCGGCGACCCGATAGGCCTTCCCGACGGCGGTGTGCTGTTGCTGCAGAACATCGCCGGTGACACGCTGACCGGCTGCCGACCGATGTCGGAGTTTCCGGCGTCCGAACGGTTGTTGATCGCCGCCGCTGTCGTGCGCGCGCTGACAGCCGAGTGGACCGCCGCGAGTGAGGTGCGCCTTGACGAGTTGACGGTCGCCGGGTTTCTGCATGACGGACTCGACGGAACCTCGACGAGCGGGCTGCCCGATCCAGCGCTGCGTTTCGGCGTTGACCCGCACCTGCTCGACGACGACTGCGGGTGGATGGAGACAGCCGAAGATGGGCCGCTGGTGAATCCGTTCGCGCTGCTCGACGGCCGTGGGCCCGTCGCCGAACAGCGGGTGCAGTTCATCGCCGGTCGTACCCACGGCGACCTGCACGAAGACAATATTCTGGCCCCGCGCGTCGATGGTGCTGCCGACGCCGGCAACTTCCGGCTGGTGGATCTGTCGACGTTTGAGGAGGCCGGGCCGCTGAGCCGCGACCTGGCGATGCTGACCGTCTCCTCCGTCGTGCGCCGGATGGGCGAGCTGTCGCCCGGACAGAAGGAGGCGCTGCTGCACTACCTGAGCGGCCGTGCCCTCACCGGTGTCGTGCCGGATGGAATCTTCGCGTTCGTCGACACCGTCCGGCACGCGGCCCGGCCGGACGTGGTCACGGCCGAGTTCGAACAGAACTGGTCCGAGCAGCTGCTGCTGTCTCTGGCCGCGGCGGCGCTGCTGCACCTGTCCTTCGGCAACGTCGACGCCGACACTCGTTGGTGGCTACTGCGCCTGGCCGCGCAAGCCGCGACCCGATTCTTGCGCTCCCGGGGTACCGCCGTACCCGACGAACGACGCCCTATCGACCAGAACGCGGTCACCGCAGTACCGCGCGCCACGCGCCCTGACGACCGTTCCCCGAACACCGGTTGGCCGGCGGCCGTATCCGACGGGCTGCGCCGCAGGCTCGTGCTGGTCGCCCCGGACACTACTGGGAATCCGGAACTCGGTGCGGCGCTTCACGACGTGGCTCGCGCCTTCGCGACCGTCGGATACCACTGCCCGGGTGGCGTCACGACGATCGGTGATCCGGACGACACCCGAGACGCGATCGCGGCGCAACTGATGCTGGCCGGTCCGGACGACGCCGTCGCGGTATACCTGCTCGCCGAGATACAACATCTCGACCCCGGCGCGGGTGGCCAGCCGGCGCTGGGCATCCGCACAGCGCGTTCACGGCCCGGTCGCGCTCGTGGCACTCTCGCCCTGGAAGCCCTGCTCGAAGGTTTGCGGGAGGCGCCCGAGGGTGCCCGGACACGTAACCTGCTGCTGGTCATGGACGTGGCGGGCGCTGAGCCGAACGAGGTCATGCAGGCAGCGACCGCGATGGTGGCCAGGCTCGCCAGCGGCGGGCCCGGCAGCATGCACGTCGTGGCAGCCGTCCGACCGGCCGGATCGCCGCTGCACGGGTTTGCGGCCGTGTGGTCACGCACGTTGACCGGCTACGGCGACGCCCCTCGTGATCAGCCCTACCTCGAACTGGACGGGCTCGCCGACCGGCTACGGCGTGCGGCGCCCGCAGCAACCGTGCTGGGAACCGCGTCGATGTCAGCGGTCGGTCCGAACCTGTGCCTGCCGAATCCACGGCACCACCTGACCGGTGTCGATCCTGCGGAGATGATGTCGTGGTGGGAGCCGACCGCCCGGGCCACCGCCTCCCAGTCCGGCGACTGGTTCTTCAGCGGACGCCGGCGGCTCAACACCCGGATCGTGCACTGGCTCGCCGATGCGGCAGACCCGGTGCTCGTGCTAACCGGCGCTCCCGGCTCCGGCAAGAGCACCGTCCTTGCGCGTATGGTCGCTGCCACGGTCCCCGACATCCGCGAACAGCTGCGTGGCCGTCCCGGCGCTTTGCGGCCGGCCGAAACACCGCCACCGGACTTCCGGTTCGCGCTCACCATGCGCCTGACAAAACGCGGCGTCGAAGATATTCACGACCACGTCGCCCAGATCCTCAACGCACAGGACGGCGGTCCCATGCCGCCGGTCATCGCCCTCGACGGCCTGGATGAAGCCGACGACCCGCACCTTCTGGTAGCCACGGTCCTGCGCCCGCTGGTGCAACAGGCCCGCGCAGGCGGACCCCGGCTGCTCATCGCCACGCGCAGCCATCCGGTCGGGCACGACCCGACCGACGCCCACGAGCCACGTACCGACCTGATCGGGCCGTTGATCAGCGACGGAGGTTCCGTCATCGACGTCGGCACCACCCCGTGGCTGCAAACCGGCGACATCGCCGAATACTGTGATCGACTGCTGAGTGTCGCGACCAACGACCGCGGCCGAACCAACATTTACGCGGCCCTGCCACGCGCACGCCGGGTGCTGGCCCGCTCGATCGAAACGCAGGCACGACATTCGTTCCTGCTGGCCGCTCACGTCGCCCGCCGGCACACTCTCGACACTTCCGCGACCGACTCGCAGAGCCCGGCGTGGCGTCGACAGTTCCCGCAAGGCATCGGCGACGCGATGCGTCAGGAGATCAACGCGCTGTACGGCGTGGACGAGGCCGACCGGCAGATGGCGCTGCTGCGTCCGCTCGCGTTCGCGCATGGGGCCGGCCTCACCCGTACAGCGGTCGGCGACGACCTGTGGGCACTGCTGGCCACCCGGCTCGACAGTGACAGGCGCACCTTCACCGAAGCCGACGTGACCGACCTGCTCAGTCAGCGGGTCGCCACCCATCTGGTCGTCGAGGTCGACTCCGGCAGAGAACGCGCCTACCGCTTCCACCACGAGGCTCTGGCGGCAGCCGTCGTGGACGACTACGGCGACCGTGCCGCCGCGCATCGCAGCATCACCGAGGCCTTGCTTGACTCTTTGGTGACCGGCGGAGCCCGCAACTGGCAGCGTGCCTCGGCCTACGTGCGCCGGGCGCTGCCCGCCCACGCCGGCGAGGCCGGCACCCTCGGGGCGCTGATCGAGGACAGCCGGGTGCTGATGTACTGCGATCCCGACCGGCTGCACGAAGCCTTGATAACCTCTGGCACTACCCCCCTGATCTCGCTGAGTCACCTGCTGCGCCCCTATCTGCACCGGTTGCACAGCGCGCCAGCACCGGCGCGAGGATTCCTGCTGTCGGTCGCCGCGACAGTCACCGACCGGCAGCCGCTGGCTGCGTCGCTCGCCGCGGCGGCTGGCATGCCCGTCACTGTCGATCATGTGCAGGTACGGCACGAGGCGTTGCGGCAGTCGATCGCCGAGGGCCAGCCGGTCGCGGCGCTGCACGCCACCAGCACCCGTCACGGCCAACCGCTGATCTTCGTCGCGAACGGTACGTTCCTCGACGTGCGTGACCCGGACACCGGTGCGCTGGTCGACACGGTCCTGTCCGGCAGCACCGACGTCAGTGGCCTGGCCGGATACCTCGACGACGACGGCTTTCCCGTCGTCGCGGCGGCCGGTAGCGACGGCGGCGTGCGGGTCTGGGACGTCACCACCCGGGCACTGCGCGGCGAAAGCCCGGTGGATTTCCGCGGCGGCATCGTGCACGGCCTCGCAGGCGCGGGTGAGCCATTCCTGGCCGGCTGGACCGAAGAACATGTCGGTATCTGGCACCCCGGCCAGCCCGGTGACGTGCGTGTGCTGCCGGTCCGCTGGGATCCCGGCCGGCAGCCGATCACGGCCGCCGCGGTGACCCGTGACCAGGACGGCCGTGACCTGCTGGCCGTGGCCGCCGGGGGACAGGTGACCGTCTGGGACCCGGACACCGGCGGCCTTCGACACACCATCGACCTCGGCCTCGCCTTCAACATCACGCTGGCCTGTCTGCAACCCGGGCGCGACGACGGCCTGCTGCTGATCACGACCGGTCTGCACGAGCGGGAAGCACAGCTGTGGCAGCCGTCGACAGGTTCCCGGCCCTGGCCGTTCGCGCAGGTGCCGATCTGTACCGGCAGCTGGGCAGGACCCGCTGGCTATGGCATCGCCTTCGGCTACGCCTCCGGCGCGGTCGAGGCGTGGGACGGCGTCGAAAGCCACCCGCCCCGGCGGCTGCTGGACGCAGGCATGACCATCCATGCCGTCACCGTCGGCCCGGCCGGAACCAACAGCCCGATCGTCGTCAGCATCGACACCCTTGGACAGATCCGGGTGTGGCCTTGGGACCGTGGCAGAAACACGATGAGCCTGTCCGGGTCGACGCCGCGCGCGGTCGCTACCGGGCTGTTACGCCACGGCGGCCGATATCTGGCCGTCGGCCGCAACAACGGCGCTGACCTGTGGCGGCTCGATGAGGTCAGCCAGCACTCGTCAGCCGCCGGCCTACATGAGGCCGACGCCCAGCGAATCGACGCCGATCCAGCATCGTCACGTTTCGTGACCGTAGGCGACGACGGCCGAGCGCACATCTGGTCGACTCGCAGTGGCCGGTTTCTCGGCGCGGCATCGATCCCGTCTGGAGGGCCGTTCGCCGTTGCCGGCTGGCACGGCCGCGACGGCTACCGGATCGCAGTGACCGCCGCGAGCGTGCTGCAGATCATCGACCCCGATGATCCCGGAAAAGCGCCGTGGACCCGGGAAATGGGATCGCCCGGCACCATCGCCATCCTCGAGCACGCGTCGGATGTCCTGCTCGCCGTCGCCGACCGCCAACAAATCCACCTTGTCGATCCGGCGACGGCAACGGTGAGCACCCTGCACGTACCTGAAACCGCACCGGGCCGCGAGCATCTGTCGGCGGCCGCCCGCAACGTCGTGCGCCTGACCTGGATACACGCTCCCGGCGCTGACCCGCTGCTGGTCGCGGGCACCCAGGGCGGAGTCCTGGTGCGCTGGTCGTGCCACGAAGACGGGCAGATGCAACTGCTGCAGCCGTCGATCAACCACCCGGGAATCGTCACGGTGCTCACGCCGGTGCCCGGCGGCGACGGCGGCCGCGTCCTCGCGGGCAGCCCCACCGGTACTCTCCTGGTCTACAACATCGCCGACGGGTCTATCGTTCACGACCTCACCAAGGACGACGCCCGTATCGTCGCAGCCACCGTCGTCGACACGTCACCGCCGGTGCTGGTGACCGCCCACCTCGCCGACAACGCAAGCGGCCTGCGAATCTGGAACCCGCTAACGGGCCGGCAGCAGCGGTCGGTCGTGCACCGTTCGGATCCGGCCGCCACCTACGTGGGCGTGCCTCGAGCGGGCCGCACCGCGAGCGGGCGCGTTTTCATCGTCTACGACGTCGAAGACGGCGCCGAACTGCTGTGGCTCAACGGACCCGCCTACGATGACGACCCCGTGCGTCTGCTGCTGCCGTTCACGCTCAACGATGTGACCGTTGACGATGACCTGATTTTCATCGCTGGTGGCGGCGGCTTCCTGACCCTCACCGTAGGCCGGCACGACGGCACACCCCCGTGACCAGTACACGGCCGGCTCGGCGTCTCCTGCCCGCGCCAGCCGGCGATACCTGACATCACGAGCTCCCCGTAGCCAGCGTCGGTCCTTTGTCCGTGGGCGTGTGAGCGGTCCGATCCCTTCGCGACCCGGCCGCTCGCCGAGCTCGGTTCGCGCATTGGCAGCCAACCTGCCGACCTGACTCAGTAGCCGCCCAAGCTCGCGCCCGTGCCACGCGCCAGCTGCTGATAGCGCAGCCGATCCGACCCGGCCCAGCCCGGTCCGGCGCTCGGAGGGTAACCCGCAGCACGACGACCTCACGCAGCTGTTCCTACCACCAAGGTGGTCACGACATCACCGTCACGAAACTGACCGTATCGCTGAGGACACGGTGCGTGTGACACTCACTGCGTTGGTGCGTACGCGCGGGAGGGGCATTGACCAGTATCCACCCTATGGTCGATCAACAGAACAGCGTCGCCGGGCTGCGGCTACTCAAAGCCATCGCCGTGGCGCACCTCTACAATCAGCGAGCTCAGGCCGCCAGCTTCATCGTATCGATCATTCTGGCTGTGACCGGCCTGCTCACCGGCGCACATCCGAAGCTCGCCGCGGCGATCGGGCTCGCCGGCGCGTGCTGGGCCGCCCTGTACAAAGCGGTGATGGTTCCCTGGGCGGAACGCTATCTGCGGATCGCCGCGATTCTGCAGGAGATGTTCGACACCGACCTGCTCAAACTGTCGTGGAACCGCGTCGCGGTCGGTGATCGCATCGGCGACGATGAAGTCAGTCGGCTCAGCCGACACTTCCACCGCGACGAGTCCCGGTTGCGCGGCTACTACCTAGTCGCGAACGCCGCCGCGCCCTACGACGTGCTGTTCTGCCTCGAGCAGAACCTTGCCTGGGGCTCGCGGGTCCGGCTCCGCTTCGCCCAGATGATGCTGGGTCTGCTGGCGCTGTGGTCCGTCGCGGGCATTCTGCTCACCCTCGCCACCGACGCCACGGTCGCCCGCCTGCTCGCCGGCTGGTTCGTCCCGTCGCTCGGGCTGCTGTTGCTGTGCCTGGATATGTACCGCACACAGATGGCCAGCACCCGCGAACGACTACGGGTTCTCGCCCTGGTCCGCGCGGTCATCGACGACCCGACGTCGACGCTGATCGCCACACCCAGCACCCTGGCCGTCTTCACCCGCCAGGTACAGGACACCCTCTTCCACATGCGGCGGCTGCAACCACGCCTGCCCACGTGGTACTTCCAGCGCTACCACGACCAGGACAAGACCGATTTCCAGGTCAAGATGCTTGACCTGCAGACCCGCTATCCCCGGTCATGACCGTCCTCGAAGAACTGACCCGCGCCTTCGAAGAAGCGCAGATAGCCTCGGCCATCATCGAGTCACTACTCGACGACGGCGTCGCTATCCGCGACGGCACCATCACCGCTCTACAACGCGGCTTTTCCGGAGCACGGCTCGCGAAAGCACTACTCACCAACGTCGACCCGCCCACCGAACCGCGCTGGTGCGTGATCAAATACTGCCCGGCCGTGCCGATAAACCACCTGCGAGAAAGCCGGCAGCACCGCGCAGCGTGGCGACAGGCGCCTGCCGAGTTCCGCGACCGGCACCTGACTAAGGTCGCGTTCTCACCCATCCGCTGCCCACAGGACGCTTTGGTCATCGGCCAGTCGACGGCCGACGGCATTCCGCTGTCCAGGGTTGAACTCGACCAGCTCCCGCCCGCCTGCGCCGCAATCTGGGAAGAAATCTTCGTGAACTGGACCACGACAGAGTACGGCGACGAGCAGTCGACCCTCAGCGAACTGCTGGCCTGCGAGCTCGGCGACAGCTTCACCGCAGACGGATGGCTACGCGAATGGGCACAAGCACACGGCTTGCTGCAGACAGCCTTTCTCACGCTGCCGGACGAGGACGGGCCGCTACCCAACCCGTGGCGACTGTTCGCTGAGGACACGACTGCGACACAGACGAAGATCCACTATCTGGTGGGCCGGGCCCACGGCGACCTGCACGCGGACAACATTCTCGTACCGGTGCATGACACCGCTGTGTATGCGCAAGGCTTCCGCATGATCGACCTGGCGACCTACCGCAACGACGCGCCACTGAGTCGCGATCTCGCGTCCCTGCTGGTGTCGCTATGCTGGCGCGAGATCGGTGCCTCGTCCCCGCGAAGCCGCCGCGCGTTCCTCACCTACCTGGAACGTGACCATCCCGACCCGCGTCTGCACGACAGCATGCCCGGCGACGTGCGCAAGGTCATCGACGGGTTGCGTACACCGGCACTACAGTTCGCAACGGACCGGTGGGAACTGCAGCATTGGCACCGGCAGGTGAAAGTGTCCCTGCTGGCCCAGGCGATGCTGCACACCGCGTACACGTCCGGAACACCGGATGCCCGCCGCTGGTGCTGCCGGCTGGCGGGCCGGCTCACCCACATCCTGCTGCATCCGGCCGGCCCGCACGAAGAGCCCCCGATGCCGTTCGACGCGGGCACCATCGACGGCACCAGCACGACGCCGGTGAGGAACCGGCCCTCCGGAACCGGTGCGGTCTTCGTCGACCGGACCGGTCCCCGCAGCCGACTGCGTGCTGCCCTGGAAGATCAGGTCACCTCGGTCATCGTGGTCAGCGGCCCGCCCGGGATCGGCAAGACCGCGCTGGTGCGGGAGGTCCTCGCCGACCTCGGACGCGCCGACCCGGACGACGGCGCCTGCATGCTGCGCTGGCACGAGGTCACACCGTACGCCGACATCGGCGTGCCGACCTTGGTCGCCGACGTCGAGCCACCCGGTTCAGGCCACGCGGCCGGCCCGACCGCCCGGGCCCGCTTGGAGATCGCCCTGGACAAGCTCGGCGCCGCCGGCGGCATCCTGCCGGTCATCGTGCTCGACGCCGCAGAGCACCTGCTCACCGAGGACGACGTTCTCCGCGACACCGAACTCGATCTCGCCTTCGAAGCGATCCACAGCCGACGGCACCCACCGGTCAAAGTTGTCTTCATCAGCCACGTCGTGCCCGCAGCGACCACCGGTGTCACCTGGACCGAGACAGCATGCCGGATCAGCCTCGACGGATTGGAACCGCCGTCGCTGCGCGAGCACTTCGCCGCACTCGCCCCCGCCGACAGCACCGGCCTGGCCGCACTGCCGGAACCCGAACTGCGGCGGATCCACGGCCGGCTGGCGGGCAACCCCCGGCTGGCTGAACTGCTGCACGCGCTGCAGTGCACCGACCCACCCATGCTGCAACCCACCGAGGTAGCACCGTGGCTGTCCGGCATCCCGGCCGGCCAGGTGCACCAGCGGCTCGTCGACCGGTTCGTCAACCAGCTCCCGATAGAACAACAACGGGTGGTGCAGGCCCTCGCCGCGCTGGGCATCCCGGCCGACACCGACGCCATCACCGGTGTGGTGGGGCCGAGCGTGCCCGCGGCGCTGATAGAGCCGGCGCTGCATGCGCTCGTCGCCGCCCGAATGGTCCTGCAACGCCGCGATGGCCGCCGGTACCTGCGCCGCACCGAGATCGAACCCGTCCTGTCGCGGCTACCAGCCGAAGACCGGCGCCCTGCACAGGTCCGGGCACTGACCCGGATCGGCCTGCTGGTGCGCGCCGCCAAAGTGGTGGCCACGCTGCAGAAAGAGGACGAGGACGTTCATAGCATCGCCGACCTGGACATGCACTTCGCACGGATCGACATCTGGCTGCGCGCCGGCCTGTACGACCAGGCGTTCAGTGTGATCGCGGCTATCGAAGACGTGGTGAACCTCTGGGGCAGCGGCGCCGAGCTGCGCACCCAGCGCGAAGCTGTACGCGGCCGGCTCGACGACCGACTGGACGAGATGGTCAACCTCGCCGCTCTCGGCCACATCTACTCCTACAGCGGCGAGCTGTCACAGGCCCAGACCGCCTACCGGGCCGCGCTGGCCATCGCCCAGCAAGACCAGGATCGTGAGGCAATCCGGCAGATCTACATCGGTATGGGAACCATGTTCGCGGAGCACGACCACCTGCTGCAGGCCGCAGAGCACTACCAATGGGCGCTGGGACTGGCCAGCGACGACGAACATGACCGCGGTGACCGGGTCGCCGCCCTGATCGGCGTGGCCGACTGCCAGCAGCGGCACGGCGACTACCGCAAAGCGGTCGCCACCGCACTGGCGGCCTTCGACACCGCGCCCGAGGACGAGCCGACCCAGGCCGTGGACGCCGGACTGCGACTGACCCGCTGGTACGCCGAAATCGACCAGCTCCCGGACGCGCTGACAATGCTCAGCCGGTGCAGCGACCTCGTGCTCGCCAGGCCGGATCCCTGGGCCTGGGCCGAGCTGCTCTACGCCAGAGCCGAGCTGGATCTCTACCGCGACCGCTACGACGACGCCCGCACCTCAGCCGAGCAGAGCATCGCCGTCGCCCGCGACCATCGGGACCCGGTCAACCTGCGCCGGTCGCTGACCACCTTCGCCTTGACCCAGATCCACCTGGGCAACCTGGAGGCCGCCCGGACAGCGATCGAGGAAGCAGCCCGCTACCGCGTCGCAGGCCGCGAAACCGTCGAACTCGCCGTGCGGGCCATCATCGCGCACCGCTGCGACCTGCCCGGCACCGCACGAGACCTTTTCCAGCAGCTGCGCGCCGAGAGCGGTGCACGTATCGCGGCCGACAGCAACGACTTGGCCGCCTGGGACTTCGCCGGCATCGCCGAGTGCTACCTCGTCCTGACCGGGCAACGCCCGCCCGAGGCGCCGCTTGAGGCATTCCGCCGGGCACGGCCAAAGCCCGCCGAGCAAACACCTGGACTGGATGACCGGCTGCGGTTCATGGTGCATACCCTGGCCGACGGAAACCGCCGCCTCGAACTCGTACTCACCCAGCTGGCAGACATCCGCCCCGGCCGTACCACCTGACCGGTGGTGGCTCGGCTGCCGCATCGCAGCGCGGCGTAGACAGCGCAGCAGGCAGATAGAGCCACAGCGCCGCAGGGGTCGGACACACGTACACCTCGGACAGGTGGACGTTGCTCTCCATCGCCTTACCAATATTGACGCCGTACCTGCAGGAGCCCGCGCGGCCTGCCTGGAAGCGAATCGGCAAGATAACTGAGGCCTGATACCGGCCTGAGGTCGAGCACCGTGACGCCATAGTTCACAGTCGTGAGGACCCCCACGATCGACTCGAGGTACTTCTAACTGTGACAGGCAGAGTTCCGCCAAGAGGCAGTCATGAATGCGCATAACAGGTCATGGACCGGCACGTGAGCGCCTTCTTAGCGTCGAATCATCCGGCGGCGCTTGGAGGGTTCTGCGTGTCTTACTCCGACAAATCTGGCCGGCGGCCTCGGCGGCCTCTCAAGCGCCGTGCCGCGCCGAAGACCTCCGGGCTTGACGATGCCAAAATCCGCTACATCCTGCAGATCGCTGAGGCTAACCCGAAGTTCACGGCCGACGAGGTGTACGCCGAGATTTACTACGTCCGGCATCGTCATGACATCACCAAGGCCGTTGTGAGAACGGTTCTTGCCGGGCGTACTCCCAGCCGCTCGTTCTGGCCGTTCCGCCGACGGTGAGCGTTGCGAAGCCTCAGACGGCGCCATCCTCCTTGAAACGCAAAGCCCGCTTGGCGATCCGGTGGCGGCGCAGCGCCTGCTGGGGTGGCGGGCAGGACAGTGAGACCGGTTCGAGCGGCAGCGGGTCACCGACCGCGATCGGACGGCGGCTGCGCCAGATTGCGTCGGCGGCGAGCTGAGGAGTGGTCTGGCCAGCGTCGTCGACCAGCAGGCGGGCGACGGAGGCGAACGTCGTGGAGATGACCGACACCCTCGGTGACTTGCGACCGTTGGCGGGTCCTGCGTGTCAATACCGCTATACTTAATCGCATGAGCACCCATTATGAAAATGGGTGCTACGTACAGGTGTTCGAATCCCCCGGACACGTAAACCCCTAAGGATATCTTGGGGATGCAGCGAGAATCAATCCTGTCATCTCATGGCGGGATTTTTCTTATTTCTAGACTCGCATCTCGGGGCGTTCCCTCAGGACCCCAAGAAGGATTTAGTTCGCGTTGTTCGCCGATGGCGGCTTTCACGGCGAATAGGCCGGGGATCATCAGTTGGGCCTCCACCTCTCCCTCAACCACGACGGTGTCACGCGTGCATCGCAACGAGAGTTCCCGATCGCGCAGGTAGTCGGCCACTGCCCCGGGGTCCCAGAGTTGTTGCCCCTCCCCTGTCCGCGCGTCCAACTCTGCGGTAGCCGCGGCGAGAAGGGCATCCTCGCGGGCGTAGAACGGCAGTGGCGCGTCCGCGGGCCGCTTTCCGCGCCGCCCGTGCCGGCTCCGGTAGGTCGGGCGACCGCCGGCCCACTGTGATTCGGCTCGGCGCCCGCACAGATCGCACAACACCAGGCCGACGAGCAGATAAGTGCGTTCCTGGCCGTCGTCGGGCGTCGCAATGGCTGACACCCGCTGCGCGGCCACGAACGTCGCGTCACTGATCAGCGGCGTTTGCGCCTGACCGTGGGAGACGACCCACTCGTCTCGGGTGTTGCTCCGGCGCGTCGAGGGCCCACCGGTGTGGCGGGCACCGGGACTGGTCTCGTGGTGCACAGTGCTTTGCCGGTCCCAGACCTGCCGGCCGGTGTAGCGCGGGTTGGCCAGGATCGTGTCGACCGCGCGGGGGCTCCAGGCAGTGCCGCTGCGGTGCCGGTTGCGGGCAGGGTCAGTCGCGGACGGACACGGGATGCCCCGGGCGGTGAGCATGGCGGCTATCGCGGGCCGACTGTGACCGGCCAGGCGCTGCCGAAAGATCCAGCGGACGTGACGGGCGGTGGCCGGATCGGGGTCGAGGCGGCGCAGGCGGCGTCCCCAGCTGGCGTGCAGCGGGTGAGGGTGGGGGCCGGCGTCGACGAAGCGGTAGCCGTACGGGGCGCGGCCGCCGAGATTGCGGCCTTCGTCGCGGGCCAGGACGCGCATGGCGGTCAGGGTGCGGTGCCGGGCACGCAGGACTTCGCGGCGGGCGTCGTGGCCGAGCATGAGGACCAAGGCCTGGTGCACCGGGTTGCGTGGGTCGAGCGGGCCGTCGAGTTCGGGTGGCCAGAGGGCGACGCCGTAGCGATGCAGGATCGGGAGGACTTGCTGAAGTTGGGTGCCGCTGAAGGCGCGGTCGGATTCTCCGACGATGATGGCGTCGAATCTGCGGTTCGGGTCGGTGAGCATGTCGAGCAGGGCTGCGGCTTGGGGCCGGTCAGTCCATGGGGTGCTACGAGAGCAACCGATGTCGAAGAAGTCGACCACGATGGTCCCGGCTTCGGCGGTGGTTTGGATAGCGGCTTCGCGTTGCCACTGCCGGGACGCTTCGGGTTCTTGACGGTCGGCGGTGGAGACGCGGCCGTAGAAGGCGAACCGGAGTCCGGCCGGTTTAGACACGGTCTTTATCGAGCCGCGGTGCCGGACACTGAGCTGCTGATGCAGCCAGGGGCCGAGTTCACTGTTCAGCCGTGCCGCGACCACGTTGGGGTTGTCGCCTTCCGTCCGTCCTATCGCGACCAGACTCTAGCCATCGATTGATCTTGGACCGGTGCCGGGTTCTGATTGTGACGGGCTGCGGTTGCCACGATCTGCTCGCGGGGCCTTCGGGCTGCGTCATCTGCCGGGTAGCGTTCGCGCATGGCGGCGGTTCAGGAGCGTGGCGCGACGAGCGGTTCGGCGTGCAGTGGGCTGGTCGACAATTGCGGGCGGTTGTCCCGGCTGGGCGAGATGCACGCAGAGTCCTGTGAGCGCGGTGGAATCAAGGGCGATGAGGCCATGCTCAGTGCGGCGGCAGTCGGTCTGGTCATCGATGTGTGGCGCAACGGCCCGGTTGAGGACATGCACGCCAGTCGGCGGGGGCCGAGCGACGCCGCGATGTTCGCCGAGTCGACCGAGCTGCACTCAGCCGCGGTGGCGGCACTGACCAGCGACGATCGTTGCGATGGGCTGCTCGGCTTCGAGGACCACCTACTCGACCGGTCACGACCGTGGGCGGGAACGGGCGGCCGGACTCTGAGCGAGCTGGGACATGGATTTCTGGGGCACTACCGGCGGCACGTCAAGCAGCAGACCAACATTCTCATGAGTCTCTACCGACATACGTGTGTTCCTGATCCGCTCCAGCTGTATTTAATCCCGTCGGCTGTGACATACGGGAACAGTCACAAGGGTATGCCGCGGTGGCCAGTGATCGTCGGCCGAATCGAGGTGCTGCTCGACGACCCTGATCATCCAGCCTGGCACGACGGTTTCGGCCATGAGGCATTGCGGAGAATGCCCGCTGCGGCGAGCTCAGCGAGTGACCTGGCCGCAGCGTTGCTGGCCCGGCCCGCCGACCTGCCGCTAGAGGTGCTGGATTGGCTGAGCGGTCATCTGCTCTATTGCGCTGGCCCGCCGTGGGCCTCTGCGTGGGGCTCAGCCGCTGGATGAATCGGCGACGGTTCAAAGGGTCGTACTCGCGTCGAGGCGGGTGAGGTGGCAAGGCCGTACAGCGACATCGGGAGCCACCGCAGCCCGACAGCAGAAAACTACCGATACCGATGGTGACAGAGCCCGGAGGGGTATGCGCTGTCGGCGGCAAATGAGCGCGTTCAGACCTCCTGTCTGCATCTGTCAGCGATAGCAGTTGAACGGTCATGATCCAGCTGGCAACCTCATGCGCGTGCCACCCAATGAGCCTTTTTCATCCTGCGTAGCGGTTGGCTTCGACGTGGTGCAGAACGAGGATGGCCTGCACGATCGCGGTGGCGCGGCGAGGGCAACAGCGC
>NZ_LLZH01000027.1:0-20716 GCF_001509495.1 Actinoplanes awajinensis subsp. mycoplanecinus
CGGCCGGCCCAGCCGGGTGAACGCCCCGGACCACACCGACGCGCACACCCCGCCCACCGCGATCGCGGTCAAAAACAGCCCCAGAGTCCGCGGGTTCCCCCCGAACCGTTCCGCGTTCACCAGCGGGAACAGGCTGATCGGCATGGCCAGCAGGGTGGCGGCCAGATCGGTCAGCAGCGCACCGCGCACCGCCGGGTTCCCGGCCACGAACCGCAGCCCCTCCCCCACCGCACGCAGACGCCCCGCCGGCACGGCATCCGACGGGGGCAGCCGGGGCAACCCGATCACGCCGTAGAACCCCACCGCGAACGTCAGCGTGTCGATCAGGTAGCAGCCGCCGACGCCGACCCACCCGAGCAGCAGGCCGCCGAGCGCCGGGCCGAGCAGCATCGATGCCTGGAACGAGATGTGGTTGAGGGCCAGCCCGGCGGCGACCTCCTCGCGGCGCAGCAGGTGCGGCAGGAACGCCCGCCCGACCGGCCCGCCGACCGTGACGAAACACGCCTGCATGGCGACCAGCGCCAGCACCCCGGTGACCGGCAGCTGCCCGGCGAACCCCTGCACCGCGAGCAGCGCCGAGCACGCGGCCATGCCGGTCGTCGCGACGATCGAGAGCCGGCGCCGCTCGACCCGGTCGGCGAGATCGCCGGCGAACAGGCCGAACAGCACGATCGGCAGCGCCTGGGCGAGCCCGACCGCGCCGGTCCAGACCGTGCTGTGGGTCTGCTGCCAGACCTGGTAGATCACCGCGATCAGGGTCATCTGGCTGCCCAGCCCGGACCAGGTCTGCCCGATCCAGAGCCGCCGGAACGCCGGCGACGACCGCAGCGGCTGCACGTCGATGAGAGCGCCGGTCACTGCCACCCGGGATCCTCGGCCAGTTTCAGAGCGATCCGGTCGCGGAAACTCCGGCGGGCCAGGACCGCTTCGATGTCCCGGACCACCTGTGTCATCCCGTATGGGATCTCCGCCTCGATCTCGGCCACCGCGGCCTCGGTCGCGCGCCACTCGGCCGCGAGACGATCCGCGACACTTGCGGCTTTCGCGGTGAGGGCGACCTTTTTGGTACGCGCATCCGGCCCCGCCGTGGTCCGCACCAACCCGGCGGCGCGCATCGCGGACACCTTCTGACTCAGCGCCGAGTGGGTCCGGCCGGTCGCCTCGGCCAGCTCGCTGATCGTCATCGGTCCGCGCACGTGCAGCTTGATCAGTTCCTTGACCCAGGTGGTCTTGATCCCGCCGAGGTCGGCCTCGGCGTAGATCCGGGCGATATCAGCGTCCAATGCGGACTGCAGGTTCCACAGCGACTGCCATACCGCGTGGTCGGTGGGATCGGAGAACTCGGTCACGACCCAACTGTAACAGCACTTATATAAGTGCTGTCACAATCCTGGAGGTGGAGCCATTTGACATCTACATCTGAATAGAAGAATGATGCGGTTACCGACTTAGGGTTGGCTAACCTTTGGAGCTCCATGACCGCCATCTACCTCATCGGCCTCCGCGAGGGCCTGGAGATCACCCTCGTGGTCTCGATCCTCGTGGCCTTCCTGGTCAAGAGCGACCGCAAGCCCCTGCTGCGCCTGGTCTGGGCCGGCGTGGCGCTGGCCGCCGCGATCTCGGTCGGCTTCGCCGTGCTGCTGCAGGTCGGCATCGCCCGGCTGAGCTCGACCCATCAGGAGCTGTTCGAGGCGATCGCCTCGTTCGTGGCCGTGGCCTTCGTCACCTGGATGATCTTCTGGATGCGCCGGATGGCCCGCCACATGGGACGTGAGCTGCGCGGCCGGATGGAGTCCGCGATCGAGGTCGGCCCGGTGGCGATCGCGAGCGTGGCGTTCCTCGCGGTGATCCGGGAGGGCCTGGAGACCTCGATCCTGTTCTACGCGGCCGCCCAGGGCACCGCGGACAGCGCCAAGCCGCTGATCGGAATCAGTCTCGGCCTGCTCACCGCGATCGTGCTGGGCTGGCTGCTGTACTACAGCGCCGTCCGGATCAACCTGTCCACGTTCTTCACCTGGACCGGCGCGCTGCTGGTGCTGGTCGCGGCCGGCATCTTCAAGTACGGCTTCCACGACCTGCAGGAGTCCAACGTCCTCGGCGGCCTGAACAACCTGGCCTTCGACGTGACGAGTTCGTTCCCGCCCACCGCGTGGTACGCCGAACTGCTCCGCGGCATGGTCAATTTCACGCCGGCGCCGACCGTCATCGAGACGATCGCCTGGCTCGCGTACGGGATTCCGGTCCTCGTTCTCTTCCTCTGGCCGGCTCGCCCACACAAGCCGGCGCCCACCCCCGTCACCACCGCTCCTTAGGAGAACGATGCATACCCGCTTGCTGACCGCCGGCGCCGCCGCTACCGCCGCCGCCCTGCTGCTGACCGCCTGTGGCGACAAGGCCGACGACAAGGCCGGCGACGCCGCCTCCGGCAAGATCACCGTGGCCGCCTCCGACACCGAGTGCAAGGTGGAGCGGACCGAGTCGAGCGCGGGCACCGTCACGTTCGCGATCAGCAACAAGGGCAGCAAGATCAACGAGTTCTACATCTACGCCGCCGGCGACCGGATCATGGGCGAGATCGAGAACATCGCGCCCGGCCTGTCCCGCGAGCTGATCGTCGAGCTGCCGGCCGGCGCCTACGAGACCGCCTGCAAGCCCGGAATGATCGGCAAGGGCATCCGCAACGCGTTCCAGGTGTCCGGCTCGGCCACGCCGCTGACCGAGGACGCCAAGCTGGCCCAGGCCAGCAAGGACTACCAGCGTTACGTGAAGAGCCAGACCACCGCGCTGATCGAGCAGACCACCGCGTTCGTGACCGCGGTCAAGGGCGGCGACATCGAGAAGGCCAAGGCGCTGTTCCCGATCGCCCGCACCTACTGGGAGCGGATCGAGCCGGTCGCCGAGAGCTTCGGCGACCTGGACCCGAAGATCGACGCTCGGGACGGCGACCTGGAGCCCGGCGTGGAGTGGACCGGCTTCCACAAGATCGAGAAGGACCTCTGGGTCACCAAGGACGTCAGCAAGGACGGCAAGATCGCCGACCAGCTGCTCACCGACGTCCAGACGATCGTCACCAAGGCCGAGTCGGTGACGTTCTCCCCGGTCGAGCTCGCCAACGGCGCCAAGGGCCTGCTCGACGAGGTCGCCACCGGCAAGATCACCGGCGAGGAGGACCGCTACTCGCACACCGACCTGTGGGACTTCGCCGCCAACATCGAGGGCTCGCAGGGCGCCATCCAGGCGCTGCGCCCGGCCCTCGAGGAGCGCGACCCGGCCCTGGTCAAGACGCTGGACGAGAACTTCGCCAAGGTCGAGGCCGCCCTCGAGAAGCACCGCGCCGGCGACGGCTGGAAGCTGCACAACACGCTCACCCAGGCGGACCTGAAGGAGCTCAGCGACGACATCAACGCGCTCGCCGAGCCGATCTCGAAGGTTGCCGCGATCGTCGCCAAGAAGTAGTCAGGCAGCGTGTTCGGGGGCGAGGCGGTCGTCTCGCCCCCGGCTCACCCACAAGATCAAATTCAAGATGTCGTGCGTCCGCCGGGGTCCGGATCGTCGCTCCCGCCGGGACCCCTCCGGGCTTCGCAGGCCGCTGGCGCGGCCAGAACGCGAAACCCTGCGGGGCGACGCCCGTGGCGGGGCACGGTTCACCCCGAAAAACCGAAACCACGTCGGCACCCCCGACACGGTTCACCCCGAAACCACGTCGGCACCACCGACCGCGAGAAAGGCCCGTCACATGAAGCGGCGCAAGGTCCTCGGATGGGCAGGCGCGAGCGCCGCGGGCGTGGCCGCCGCGGGCGCGGGAGCGCTCGCTCTCGCACGTCACGACCAGAACCCCGCCTCCGCGACCACCAGCGAGGCGGACGCGGCCGGTGCGATCCCGTTCTACGGGGAGCGGCAGGCCGGGATCGTCACGGCGGCGCAGGACCGGTTGCACTTCTGCGCGTTCGACGTGATCACCGACGACAAGGCCGCGCTCGTCGACATGCTGCAGAACTGGACGGCGGCCGGCGCCCGGATGACGCAGGGGCTGGACGCCGGCACGTTCGGCGCGGTCGGCGGCTCCCTGGAAGCCCCGCCGGACGACACCGGTGAAGCGCTCGGGCTGCCCGCCTCCGGGCTCACCCTGACGATCGGGTTCGGGCCGACGCTCTTCCGCGACGTACGCGGAAAGGATCGTTTCGGCATCGCGGCCCGGCGCCCGGCGGCCCTCGCCGACCTGCCGAAATTCCCCAGGGACACCCTGGAGGACGCGATCAGCGGCGGGGACATCGGCGTCCAGGCGTGCGCGCACGACCCGCAGGTCGCGGTGCACGCGATCCGCAACCTGGCCCGGCTCGGGATGGGCATCGTCAGCGTCCGCTGGTCGCAGCTCGGCTTCGGCCGGACCTCCTCGACGTCCCGGTCGCAGGCCACCCCGCGCAACCTGTTCGGCTTCAAGGACGGCACCCGCAACCTCAAGTCCGAGGACACCGGGCTGCTCGACGAGCACCTGTGGGTGCAGCCCGGCGACGGCCCGGACTGGATGACCGGCGGGTCCTACCTGGTCACCCGCAAGATCCGGATGCTGGTCGAGACCTGGGACCGGTCACCGCTCGCCGAACAGCAGATGATCATCGGACGGGACAAGGGTGAGGGCGCGCCGCTGACCGGCAAGCTGGAGCACGACGAACCGGATTTCGCCGCCCAGGACGGCGAGGGCGAGCCGGTCATCGCCGTCGACTCGCACCTGCGGCTGGCCCACCCCGACCAGAACGGCGGGGCGCGGCTGCTGCGGCGCGGCTACAACTTCGTCGACGGCTCGGACGGGCTGGGCCGGCTGAACGCCGGGCTGTTCTTCATGGCCTACCAGCGCAACGCGCACAAACAGTTCGTGCCGGTGCAGAACAGCCTGGCCAAGCAGGACACCCTCAACGAATACATCCGGCACGTCTCCAGCGGCCTGTTCGCCTGCCCGCCCGGCATGCTCGCCGCCGACGACTACTGGGGCCGGGCGCTGTTCGCCTGAATCCGGGTCCGGGCCTTGAGGTCGTCCCGCAGGCCGGTCAGCCGGCTGATCTCGGCGTCGAGGGTGGCGATCCGGCGCGCGGTCGGCCCCGCGGGGTGCGCCCGCCCCGCCGGGTTCGCCCGGCCGGCACCGCGGGCCGCCGCGGCGTCGCCGTCGAGCAGGTCCAGCCGGTCGGCGCACTCGCGCAGGTCGGAGACGGTCAGACCGAGGCTCAGCAGCCCACGGATCACCCGCAGCCGGGCGACCTCGCGGTGACCGTAGACGCGCTGGCCGGTGACGGTGCGCTGAGGTGCGGGAAGCAGGCCGTTCGCCTCGTAGAAGCGCAGTGCCCGAGCTGTCGTCCCGGCCGCCGCAGCCGCGTCGCCGATCCGCATGAATGCCTCCTCGTAGTCAGACTGCCGCCTCTAGCTTGCCCGAAACCCGGCCACTCAACACGTGTCGGCTGGCTTCCAGGGGTGCCTCGAGGCCGCCGAGACACCCCTGGAAGCCAGCCGGGGAACCCGGCAGCGCGTGGCGGCCCGCTCCCCGACGCAGGCCTCGCGCGAGGTGTACACGGCTGGTGCTGGCGGCTGCCTCGACGGGCCGGAGGCAGCCGCCAGCGCCAGCCGGGGGTCAGACCTTGAGCGGGGTGGGTGCGGTCAGGCGGCGGTGGGCGAACCAGATCAGGGTCAGGGCGGCGGCGGTGAACAGGGCGTTGCCGGTGAGGTCGATGGCCAGCGCGGCGCCGCCGGTGGGGGTCTCGACGAACGAGTGCCAGGCGTAGGTGAGCAGCGCGCCGGCCCCGATCGCCAGGTAGTGCAGGTCGGTCCAGCCCTCGCGGCCCGACCAGAGGGCGACGAGGGTCAGGAAGACGACCACGTCGAGCACCCACACGGCCGTGCCGATCCAGGTGGGCAGGCTCACGACGGTCAGGCCCTGGAACACCGCACCGGCGACCAGAGTCGCGATCAGGACGGTCAGGGCGCTCGGCGCCGTACCCTGCCGGGGTTTGATCTTGATTTTGATCAGCAACCCGGCGGCGATCAGCAGGGCCAGGATGATCGCGGTGGCGGTGAACTGGCCGGCGGTGGCGGTGTAGGGCCACTGCTGCATGGTGATCGCGGTGCTGATGGCGATACCGAGCGCGAACAGCACGCCGGTCACGATCAGGCCGGTGCGGCCCAGCCACGGGGTGGTGCGCCGCTCCCCCGCGACCGCCTCCATCATCAGGATCGACGCGCTGACACTCCAGAACGTGTGCAGGCCGAGGACGTAGAGGGTCCACGGCACGGCGATGCCGAGCGCCGGGAGATAACCGTCGACCAGCAGGTGCGCGTCGGCGTAGTCCGGGTTGAACAGCGACTGGGTGGTCAGCCCCTCCTCGAGGACCGCATAGGCGAGAGCGAGGATCAGGATGTTCGGCCAGCCGAGACCGAGCCGGCGGGTCACCTCCCGGATCAGCAGGGCGCCGCCGCCGTAGAGCGGTGCCAGCGCGACGACCGCCGGCAGGAACGTGATCGGCAGGTTGCCCAGCAGGAACTCGGCGACGAGCGGGGCCAGGAAGAACAGCCCGATGGCGGGTGCGCTACGACGAAGCATGACGTCACTACACCGCTTCCGGAGCGCCCGGCCCCAGGCCGAATATCAGCGTTCACCGATGACAGATGTCAGTGTGTGAGGATCGGAGCGTGACCGCGGAGATCCGGAACTTGACGCTCGACGACCTTCCCGCGTGCCTGGCCCTGGCGCAGGACCGGGAGTGGCTGGCCGAGGAGCACAAGTGGCGGCTGCTGTTCGACGTCGGCACGGTCTACGGCGTGCGGGACGAGGAGGGTGGGCTGGTCGGCACCACGGTTCTGACCCGGTTCGGCGGCGGGCTCGCGGCGATCAGCATGGTGCTGGTGGCGAGTCGGTGTGGTGGGCGGGGGCTGGGCCGGCGGCTGATGGAGCATGCGCTGGTGGCGGCGGGCGAGGCGACGGTGATTCTGTGGGCGACCGAGTACGGGCGGCCGCTCTACGAGAAGCTCGGGTTCGTCGTGGACGGGCTCACGCACACCTACGCCGGCAGGTTCTCGGTGCCGGATTCCGGTGGCCCGGCCGGGTCGCGTCCGGCGGTGCCGGCTGATCTGGCCGCTCTCATCGCGCTCGATGCCGAGGTCGCCGGGGCGGATCGCAGTGCGCTGGTGCGGCGGCTGCCGGGCTTCACCGAGCAGCTCCGGGTCGTCGAACGCGGCGGGGTGATCAGCGGTTATGGCGGTGCGTGGCGCAATCTCGACGAGGTCGTCGTCGGCCCGGTCGTCGCGGGGAGCCTGGACGACGCGCGGACCCTGATCGGCGATCTGGCCGGTGCGGTCAGCGGAGGGGTGCGGCTCGACCTCGACGACCGGCACCCCTCGTTGCTCGGCTGGGCCGCGGACCGGGGCCTCGGCCTGCGGAAATCAACGGTGACCATGGTGCGCGGCGGCCGGGAGCTGCCGGGTGAGCGGGGCCGCTGGTTCGCGCCGGTGATGCAGGCGCTCGGCTGACCGGGCGCGGCTGGTCCATCGTGATCCGCGCTGGTTGACCGGTTGTGGTCAGCGGCCGTCAGCGCAGGGCGGCGTGGATCAGCTCGACCAGGTCGAGGGTGGCCTCGCCGGTCCAGATCACCGAGCTGAGCGCGAGCAGCGCCGGAATGATCAGGAAGGCCCGCGGCGCCGGTCGCGGCTGCGGCCGCAACAGGTGGGCAACCCGCTTCGGTACGACACCGCCCGGCACCGCCGCGTGCAACGCCGCGGCGAACGGGCTGCCCGCCCCGGCCAGCGCCGCCACCCCGATCGCGTGTGCGAGGGTCTTCCGGCTGCCCAGGTCGGTGGCGGCCCGCTCATCGGCGGCCCGCTCGATCAGGTAGTCGACGTGCTTGCCGACCCACCACAGCGCCGGGTGCGCGGCGACCGCCAGCTCGGCGAGCCGGGCCAGCCGGTGATGGCGTTCGCTCAGGTGCGCGTTCTCGTGCGCGAGCAGCGCCTCGAACTGCGGGTCGGTGAGCAGCCCGCGCATCCCGGTGGTGACCACCACGTGCCCGGGGTCACCGGGGACCGCGAACGCCCGGGGCGCGTCGTCGGGCAGCATGACCAGGCCACCCGGCCCGTCCACCGGGACCATGGCCAGCACCGCGCGCTGCCGCCGCCAGCGCCGGCCCACCGCGGCCACGACGGCGACGCTCAGGGCCAGGCTCAGCCACGGCACCCACTCGACACCGGCGGTGTCGGCCGCGACCACCGCGGCGGACCAGCCGAACAGCCGGCCGACCGCCGGGACCTGGGCCAGGGCGTGCGCGGCCAGCAGGAACAGGTTGATCGTGCTGGTCGCGGCCACGGTCACCGCCGACCAGGCGATCACCGAAGCGGCCCGTCCCGGCGCGAGCCGGTCGGCGAGCAGCCGCACCACGAGCACCGCCAGCGGCGGCACCACGACCACGGACCACAGAAAATGATCAAACATCCGGCTACCTCTTCCACCCGCTCGAGGCCATGCTCTCACCTCACAGGTGCACCACGGCACGCCGTCCGGCCCGGCGGAACGCCCGGCACCGGAACCGCCCGACGCCGAATGTTCGCCCCCATGCAGTAAGCGGCAAATATTGTTAAGACCGCATAAGTCGCTCTTCTGATGTCCCTGAATGCCGACAAAGAGAACTATTCGACTGATCAGCGGTTCGCAGACGGCTTGGCGCTGACGGACGTTTCACTAGTGGGACTTGCTGACGGCTGGCATCGCCCGGACCATGGAGAGACCAGGGAGGTCCACATGGCACTCGACTCACACACCTCGTCGGCCGTCTGCTACTTCTACCCGGGCCCGCACGTCGTGGTCACGAACACCTACATCGAGACCCCGGACGGCCTGTTCCACCTGCACGACCTCGTCTTCACCAGCATCGCCCACCACTACGCCCACCCGGCACGGACCGTGGCGATGTTCTGCGCGGCTGTCGAGCTGGCGCTCGCGGCCCCGCTCGCCGTCATCTTCGGGTCGGCGTTGATGATCCTCGCCGGGTTGGTCGCCGCCGCGGGCATGGGCGGCGCAGTGGTGCGCGACGGCCACCGCAACCCTCGGCTCATGGAGCTCAGGGCCCTTCACCGGGGAGTTCCGACGATCCTGTTCAGCTCGGCCGACAAGACCGAGTTCGAGCAGGTGCGGCGGGCTGTCATCCGGGCGGTCGAGGCCGGCCGCCACCCCCTTCCCTGAGCGTCGTCCGGACACTCAGGGCTGCGACAGCCCGTCCCGGACCGATCGCAGGAAGTCCAGCGCCTCGTTTCCGCCGAGGCCGTAGGTCCGCAGGTCACTGACGATCCCCCGGAACCGCTCGGTCTGGGTCTTGTCCGCGGTGAGCGAGTCCAGGCCCGCCGCGCCTTCGATGAAGAGCACGTCGTCGAGGGAACCTTCGAACTGCAGCAGCTCGAAGGTTCCGCCGAGGCCGGAATGATGCACCAGGTCGAGCGGTGTCACCGAGATCGAGTACGCCGAGCCGTCGGCGGCGAGTCCCAGCAGATGATCGAGCTGCCGGCGGAGACAGTCCCGTCCGCCCACCGGACGACGCAGGACCGCTTCGTCGATCATCGCGTTGATGTGCGGCTGGTTCCGCTTGCCGAGCCGGGCACGGAAGGCCTGCTGGCGGTCCATCCGCAGGGTCACCCGGGCCAGGACCTCGGGGTCGTCGGGCCGGCGCCGCATCGACAGCGCGGTGATCTCCCGGGCGTACTCCTCGGTCTGCAGCAGTCCGGGAACGAACAGCAACTGGGAGCTGTTGATCACCGCAGCTTCGGTCTCGTACGCCACGAATTGCTGGAACGTCTTGTCCAGCTTGTGCCTGCTGTACCAGGAGCGCGAGCGTGAGGTCTGCGACAGGTGAGCGAGGGTGGCGACCTCGCTCTCGTCGTGCACGCCGTAGAAGGAAAGAAGTGCGCGGAGCTCGAGAGGCTGGATCGTCACCTCGCTGCGTTCGATGCGGGTCAGCTTCGAGGAAGACCACCCGGTGTGCGCCACCACCTGGTCGGGCGTCAGGTCCCGTTTCTCCCGCAGCTCCACCAGACGCCGGCTGACCTGGTTCCGGGCGACGAAGGGACCCACGTCCGAGGTGTCGTCGAGGGAGTGGGTGTCCGGCATCGCCAGGCCCTTCTGATCGGTCGTGCGGCTGCAATTCGCAGACAGCAATTACCAGTTCGCAGAGACCTACCGTAAACCAGCTCCCCGGACGCCGACGCGGCGGAAGGTAAGACCGATTCATCTCCGCCTCATTCAGCCCCGTGGATTTCGGGTACCGTGAGTGACCGACCGTTGACAACAAACGGCATCGGTGAAGCCGGATCAGCCCGCACGATCCCCTGAGGTTCGCGCGCGGCATTGGTGTTCGGGAGGCGTAGTGAACGACCGGGATGACCTCGTCTGGCGGACGAGCTAGAAAAGCGGAGGCGGCAATTGCGTCGAGGTGGCACTCGACGGCAACCACGTGCACGTGCGCGACTCCAAGGACCCGGGCGGCCCGGTCCTGACCTTCGACCGGCCGGTGTGGCGAGCGTTCATCGAGGTCGAGACGTCATAACGAGTCTCGGATGCCCTCCAGCAGCGACGTCGCCTCCGACTCGGACGCCGCCGTTGCCAGGAGCGTCTTGACCAGGTCCCGGTAGTACTCGGCGCGCGCCTGGTCAGGACCGATGATCTCGTCCTGGTAGCGGCCCTCGAAGAAGACCGACGTCTCGCCCTCGGCGGCCTCGTGCACCTCGAAGGAGCCGCCCAGCAAAGCGGTCGGGCCGGCGCTCAACGGCAGGACCGCCAGGTGGACGGTGTCCTTCTGGGACAGCTCGAGCAGGTGGTCGATCTGCTCGCGCATCATCGCCGCGTCCCGGGTCCGGCGGAGCGCGGCCTCGTCGAGCACCGCCCAGACACGCGGAGGAGTGTCGCCGTCGAGCCGCTCGCGGAAAGCGGCGGCCCGGCTCATCCGCACCCGCAGCCGGTCGGCCAGCTCGCCGCCGGTCGGTGCCGGATGGGCGATGCCGCTGAGCATCTCCCGGGCATAGCCCTCCGACTGAAACGGGCCGGGAAGGAACAGCGGGAGGCTGTAGAAGATCTGGGCGGACTCCCGCTCGACCCTCATCAGTTGCTCGAAGGCGCCGGGTCCCCGCGCGTCGATCACCTTTGCCGGGCTGCCGCTCTTCTCCATCGCAGAACTCCTCATCAGGACGACGATAGTCGCTGTCGGCGACTCGCAACCTGCACATTGCAGATTACGCCTGACGCAGGTTTCCATAGTGGGGCACTTCGCGCTATCCCGCCGGAGGGTGTGTTCACGTGGTTACACCCGTCCGGGGTGGGATGAGCTGGATGCGGATCTGGTCGTCGTAGGGGATCACCAGGGTGCGGGCCTGGTCGGTCCAGGAGGCGGGGACCAGGAAGAGGCGGTCGTCCGCGGCGACCAGCAGGCGCAGGCCGTGGTAGCGATGGTGGAACTCGCCGGTCAGCGGGGTCTCCTCCACCCCCGGCGGGAGGTCGACGAGCGGCTCCTTCGTGTCCAGCAGCAGCTCGGCGCGGTACGGGAGCTGGCCAGCGTCGTCCATGGCCCGGCCCTGGCCGAACGCCCAGGCGAAACTGTTCGCGGCCCAGAACAACCCGACCAGCACCAGGCCGCTGACCGCTACCGCGATCAGGCGGCGGACGCGGACGATCGCGGGGCCGGTGTACCAGCGGGGGAAGCGGGCAGTGCCGTCCCTGACCAGCACGGTGGCCGCGGCCCACCCTGCGTACAGAATAAGGATCGGTCCGAACGCGAGAGCCAGCGCGCTGGTACCGGGAATCTCGGTGCGGGACACCCGGACCACCAGGAGGCCGATCGTGGCCCGGGCCAGCAGCAGCACCCCGGCGATCAGCAGGGCGGCGGCGGTGGCCAGGGCGGCGCGGCGGTGGTCCGGCGATCCGGTCAGCCAGCTGACCGCGGCGTGGCCGGCCGCGCCGATCAGGACGGCGAGCAGCACCAGCGCCGCCGGGACGTAGAGGACCTCCAGGCCGTAGAGCATCAGGTCCTGGTTGGAGAGGCCGGTGAGGTCCAGGTAGACGCCGAAGTAGGCGAACCGGGCGCGGGTGCCGATGTAGCCGAAGTAGAGCAGCAGCGCGGTGATCGCGGTGGTCGGGGCCAGGATGCCGGCGAGGTCTTTCAGGCGGGTGCCCCAGTCCGGTACGGGGTCGGCCGGTGGTGTCGGGGCTCGCGGCCGCCGGGCGAGTTTGTCCATCACTCCCCGTCGGGAGTGGCGGTGCAGAACTTCTCCTGGTTCTCGTCGTCAGGCGCGCGGATGGCGTAGCAGACGGCCTCCTCGCTACGCACTGTCCAGGTGACGATGACGGGCCTGGTCACGCTCGGTGGGTCATCGCGGAGTTCCGGGCCGGAACACGCCTTCGGGCTGGGCGAGGTGCACTTGCCGCGCGCGTCGAGCCGAACGTATCCGGCGTACTCGCCGGGCTTGTCGGAGGTGGGGACGGTGCCGGTGTAGCAGGAGGCGTCCGGTTGCAGGGTCATCCCGCTGCGGCATCGGGGCTTGTTGCCGATGTCGCCGTTGGTCGAGCAGGTGCCGGGATCGATCGTGAGCTTCCCCGACACCCGGAGGTTGCTGATCGTCACCGGAAGGCCGGCGTCGGCATTGCGGAACAACGTGCACATCGTCTGCGGATTGCGGTTGTTCAAGGTCACGCCACCGACCTCGATGACCCGGGGTTTCGGGGCCGGGGGCGGCGGCGGGCTGCTGCTCGGCGGCCGGCTGCTCGGCCGCTTGGACGTGGGCTGGTTCGTGGGCTCTGTGGTCGTCTGTTGCGGCTTGCCGGGTGCAGCGCCGTCGTCGTCGCCCGTCGCGGTCGGGGCCGCGGTCGTGGTCGTGGGGGGAACGGCGTCTCCCGGCAGCGGATCGGGAGTGCCGGCCGGTGCGGCGGACGAGGGTGCCGCGGACGAGGGTGGCGCCGAGGCCGGCGGCGCCACGAACGCCGCCTCCTCCCCCGTGCCGCCGACCGCGAGCCGGGTCAGCCAGAAGACACCCACGGCCAGGAAGACCGTGAGCGCGGCGGCGATCGCCAACACGCGACGGCGTTCCGCGGACATGTCCCCTGCCTACCACTCCTCGCCGGGCCGCGATGTCGGCTGGGCGACCGACCCCGCGCCGAACGGGTGGGCAGCCGGCCCACTCAGCCGGGTGCCCGCCCTCGGATGATCGGGTGGTCAGTCCACGATGAACAGGGTCGCGCCGGTCGTGGTGCTGGACCGGTGCGGCTCGCAGTCGTCACCGACGGTGTAGCAGTCACCGGGGCCGAGCGTGGTGGTCCGGCCGTCGGCCAGATCGGTCCGCAGGCTGCCCTCGACGCAGAGCAGCACGTGCCCCTTGGTGCACCAGTGGTCGGCGAGATACCCGGGCGAATACCGCACCCGCCGGATCCGCATGTCGCCGAGGCGGTGCGTCTGCCAGCTGGCCGTGCCGGACTCGCCGGGGTGAACCGTCGGTTCCAGCCGGTCCCACGCGACGGTGCGGAACGGATGCTCGGCGAGCTGCACGGGATGCCCCTAAACTGAGATACATGAGAGATACGCCTGAGATGCTAACCCCTCGTCTGCGGGTCTACACCACGGTCAAGGAGCGGATCCTGGACGGGACGTACCGCGAGGGGCAGCTGATCACCGAGGGCGAGGTGGCCGGCGAGGCGGGTGTCAGCCGGACCCCGGTCCGCGAGGCGTTCGTCCAGCTGGAGAGCGAGAACCTGATCGAGCTGTACCCGCGCCGCGGCGCCCTGGTCGTCCCGGTCACCGCCGGCGCCGCCGCGGCCGTCATCGAGGCGCGCCTCGTCGTCGAGCGGTTCGCCCTGGCGAAGGTGGCCGCCCGGCCGGATCTGATCGAGCAGTGGCGCGGCTCGCTCGCGCGCCAGCGGGCCCTGCTGGCCGACACCGACCTGGACGCGTTCAACACCGAGGCGCAGCTCTTCCACCGCTCCCTGGTCGCCCTCGCCGCCAACCCGATCATGCTGCGCCTGTACGACTCGCTGCGCGACCAGCAGCTGCGGATCGGTCACGCCGCCATCCACCGCACCAGCGGCCGCGCCGACCAGGTGCTGAGCGAGCACGAGGCCCTGGTCGCTGCGGTCGAGAGCGGTGATCCCGGCCTGGCCGGTGACCGCCTGACCAGCCACCTCACCGCCACCCAGGAGGCGCTGTAGACCGCGGGTGATGAGTTCCCGGGCCCGCACCCGTCTTACCTGTGACGGAACACGCCGAGACAGAAGGGTGGCGCCATGGACGCGGACTTTGAGGGGCTGGCCGAGCGGCACCGGCGGGAGCTGCACGTGCACTGCTACCGGATGCTCGGATCGTTCGAGGACGCCGAGGACACCGTGCAGGAGACGTTCCTGCGGGCCTGGCGGCGGCGGGAGACGTTCGAGGGGCGCTCGACGTTCCGGGCCTGGCTGTACCGGATCGCCACCAACGCGTGCCTGGACCTGCTCGCCACGTGCCGCCCGGAGCCGGCCACCGGCGGCGAGGTGCGGTGGCTGCAGCCCTACCCGGACCGGTTGCTCGACGAGCTGCCCGCGGGTGGCGCGGACGAGCCGGAGACCCTGGCCGTCGCCCGGGAGACGATCGAGCTGGCCTATCTGGTCGCGGTCCAGCACCTCGCGCCGCGGCCACGGGCCGTGCTGATCCTGCGCGACGTGCTCGGCTGGCCGGCCAAGGACGTCGCGGAGCTGCTCGGCGACTCGGTCAACTCGGTGAACAGCGCGCTGCAGCGGGCCCGCGCCGGGATGCGGGAGCACCTGCCCGCCGAGCGGCAGGACTGGACCGGTGGTGAGGAGGACGCCGGGACGCGTGCGATGGTGCGCCGGTTCACCGAGGCCAGCGTGGCGATCGACATCGACGGGCTGGCGGCGCTGCTGCGCGACGACGTCCGCTGCTCGATGCCGCCGACGCCGGGGCTGCAGCTCGGCCGCGACGCGGTGGTCGCCGATTGGCTGGCGGACGGCTTCACCGAGCTGGGGCGCCTGCGTACCGTGCCGGCCTCGATGAACCGGCAGCCCGCTGTCGCGTTCTACCTCTGGCACAAGCCGGAGGGCGTCTACCTGCCGCTGACCCTCGACGTCCTGCGGGTCACCGGCGGGGCGATCACCGAGATCACCACGTTCGGCGGTGACCGCTTCCCGCAGCTGGGGCTGCCGGAGCGCCTGGACGCGGACGGTACCGAGTGATGGCCCGCATCAGCCTGGTCGCCACCCTCGTGGCGGTGGTGGCCACCACCGTGGCCGCCGCGATCGCCGGAGCCGCCGGTGTGGACTTCGAGATCCCCGACGGCGGCGAACGGATCCCCCTGGCCGGGTTCGCCGTGGTGACCGGCTTCTTCTCGGTCGTCGGCGTGGTCATCGCCGTCGCCCTGCGACGGTGGAGCACGCGCCCGGCCGAGCGGTTCGTGGGGACGGCCGTGGTGCTGACCGCGATCTCGCTGGTCCCACCGGTCCTCTCCGGAGCGGACACCGCCACCGTCGCCACCCTGCTCGGGCTGCACCTGATCCCGGCGGCCGTGATGATCCCCGCCCTGGCGCGAAGTCTCGGTAACCGGTCACAGGAAGCATCTCTATGATCCTTGACCTCCCGGCTCCCCACCGGGAAGCGCCTGGCTCCCCACCAGGCGGGCAGGACACATCCCCACATAGGAGTCAACCGGTGAGCATCCGGAAGAAAGTGCGTAACACCGGTCTGGTGTCCGCGCTGGCGGCGAGCGCCGTCGCGGCAGTGATCATCCTCCCCTCGATGGGCCACGCCGCGGCTGCCTACTACGTCTCCCCCACAGGTAGTGACAGCGCGGCCGGCACCGTCGCGGCGCCGTTCCAGTCGATCGCGAAGGCGCAGACCGTGGCCGCGGCCGGCGACACCGTCTATCTGCGCGGCGGCACCTACGCGTTCACGACGGCGACGACCGCCTGCTCGAGCCAGACCGCCGTGGTCGACGCGGTGAAGCTGAGCACGAGCGGCACGGCGGGCAGCCCGATCAGCTACGTGAACTATCCCAGCGAGAAGCCGATCTTCGACTTCTCCGGGATGACCGGCGTGAACTGCCGGATCAAGGGTTTCGACGTGACCGGCAGTCATCTGTACCTGCGGGGCATCGGCGTGACCGGCGTGCCGCAGAACAACAGCCTGAACCACGAGTCGTGGGGGCTGTGGATCTCCGGCAGCAACAACACGTTCGAGAAGATCAACACGCACAACAACATGGGTCCGGGGCTGTTCATCGCCAAGGGCGGCAACAACCTCGTCCTGAACTCGGACTCCTACAACAACTACGACCCGTACAGCTCGAACGGGGCCGGCGAGAACGGTGACGGATTCGGCGCGCACATCGCGGCCGGTAATGCCGGGAACGTGTTCCGCGGCTGCCGCGCGTGGTGGAACTCCGACGACGGCTTCGACCTGATCAACGCGTACTCGTCGGTGACGATCGAGAACTCGTGGTCGTGGCGCAACGGGTACCTGCCGCAGACCACGACGCCGATCGGGAACGGGGCCGGGTTCAAGGCCGGTGGTTACGGCGGTGTCTACGTCGCGACCGCGGCGAAGCACACCGTACGGAACTCGGTCGCCTTCCTGAACCGCGGCCCGGGCTTCTACAGCAACCACCACCCGGTCGCCAACGACTATGTCAACAACACCAGTTACAGCAACGGCATCGGCTTCAACATGCTGGGCATCAATGCCAGCGGCGCCGCCGTCGGTCTCGGAACATTGAAGAACAACATTGCGTACGGGGGAACGCTCACCGCGAACCTCTCCGGCACGACCGCCACCACCAACTCGTGGAACCTGAGTCTCACCATGAACGACGCCCAGTTCCAGAGCGTGGCCACGACCGGCTGGAACGTCTCCCGCCAGTCGAACGGCGACCTGCCCGTGCTGACCGCCCTGCACCTGGCGGCCACCAGCACCCTGATCGACAAGGGCACCGACGCGGGCCTGCCGTTCAACGGCTCGGCTCCGGATCTGGGCGCCTTCGAAACCAACTGAGTGACCGGCTGAGCGGCCGCCGGGGTGCCGGCGGTCACTCAGGGGTGCCTCAAGGACCGGGAGGCACCCCTGAGCACCAGCCGGCAACGCCGAGCGTGCGGGCGGCGCGGGGCGATCTTGCCGGCAGCGGTCGCCAGGCGTCTATGCGAGAAGTGCGGCGGCTCGGGCGGTGAACAGGTCGCGCTCCCGGCTGTTGCGGGTCATCGCGGCGGCCCGCAGGAACTCCGCGCGCGCCTCGGCGGCCCGGTCCAACTTCGCCAGCAGGTCGCCGCGGACCGCCGGGAGCAGCGGGTAACCGGGCAGATCCACGGCGTCGACGATGGCGAGGGCCCGGGCGGGGCCATACGCGTGGCCGACCGCGACCGCCCGATTCAACTCCACCACCGGTGACGGGGCCACGTACGCGAGCACCTCGTACAGCGCCGCGATCCGCTCCCAGTCGGTGTCCGCCGGTGTGCTCGCGCGGGCGTGGCAGGCCGCGATCGACGCCTGCAGGACGTACGGACCGAGGGTGGAGCCGGCGCGATCGAGGGCCGTGAGGCCGCGGCGGATCAGGAGCCGGTCCCACCGCCGCCGGTCCTGGTCCTGCAACAGCACCGGGGCACCGTCCGCACCGGTCCGCGCGGGTGTCCGGGACGCCTGCAGCTCCATCAGCGCGACCAGGCCGTGCACCTCGGGCTCGTCCGGTGCGAGCCCGGCCAGGACCCGGCCGAGCCGCAGCGCCTCGGTGCACAGCGCCGGGCGCATCCAGTCCTCGCCGGCGGTCGCCGCGTACCCCTCGTTGAAGATCAGATAGATCACCTGGAGGACCGAGGCGAGCCGGTCGGCGGCCTCGGCCGGCGGCGGCAGCTCGATCGGCACCCGTTTCTCGGCCAGGGTGCGTTTGGCCCGGGTGATCCGCTTGCCCACGGTCGGCTCCGGCACCAGGTACGCCCGCGCGATCTCGTCGGTGCTCAGCCCGCCGAGCAGCCGCAGCGTGAGCGCCACCCGGGACTCGGTCGGCAGCACCGGATGACAGGTCGTGAAGATCAGCCGCAGCAGGTCGTCGCCGACGTAGTCGTCCAGCTCGGCGGCGAGATCAGGATCGGTCACCTGGGGTGTGGTCCGGCCGAGCTCGGCGAGCTTCTCCCGGTACCGGCCCTGCCGGCGGAGCAGGTCGACGGCGCGATGCTTGGCGGTGGCCGTCAGCCAGGACGCCGGATGCTCGGGCACGCCGGCGACCGGCCACTGCTCCAACGCGATGACCATGGTGTCCTGGGCGAGCTCCTCGGCCAGCCCGACGTCGCCGACCAGCCGGGCGAGGGTGGCGACGATCCGGGCCGACTCCATCCGCCAGACCGTCGCCACGACGTGGGAGGGATCGGTGGCCGTCACGGCCACCGATCCTGCCACCCGACGACCTAGTTGCCGAAGTCCTCCGGGCCGAACACCTTGCGGATCTCGGTGTCGCCCTCCCAGCCCGGCCACATGTCCCGGTGCAGGGCCAGGAAGCGCGACGCCCACTCGACCGCCTCCGCCTTGGACCGCACCTCGTAGATCGCGTAGCTGATCGTCTCCTTCGCCTCGGCGAACGGGCCGTCGGTCACGCCGATCTGCCCGTTCGCGAGGGAGACCCGGGCGCCGGTCACGCTCGGGGCCAGGCCCGCGGTGTCCAGCAGTGCACCGGCCGCGGTGGCGTCCGCGCCGAGCTTCATGATCGCCTCCATCAGGCCCGGCGGCGGCGGGGTCGACGGCTGCTCGGCCTTCAAGATCATCAGGTAGCGCATGGCAGGTCCTCTCAGGCGGCGGTGCGGTGGAAGTGCAGGCAGACGGCGGCCAGCCAGGCCCAGGCGAGCAGGACGGCGGCGACGAAGGCCAGGGTGGTCGGTCCGTGCGAGCCGCTGGCGATCCCGGCGAACGCGGCCAGGAACAGGATTCCGGTGGTCCGGGAGAACCAAGCCCATGGTGTACGACCTTCGCGCGCGAATCGCGAGCCGAGCACCAGACACGCGGCGATCAGGGCGAGGAACCCGATCCCACCCATCGCGAAGTGCAGCGTCCCGTGCCAGCTGACCGCCGTGGTCGCCGGGGTGCCGGCCGGGAACCCCTGGGCCGGATCGGCCGTGAAAGCGCCCGCGCCGATCAGGCTCACGCCGTACACAAAAAGCAGTGACGGTGCCCAGAATCGGCCGTGACCGGTGGGCAGGGCGCGGCGCAGGCCGACGGCCGCGGCGCATGTCATCAGGCCGGTCAGCACGAAGTTGGTGATCTGCAGCCAGCCGAGGTCACCGTTCTCGAGCAGGCTCCAGGCGTGCTCGTCGAGGCGGAAACCGTCCCGGGTCAGCGCCTGGGCCAGGCTGACCGTGACATAGAACGGCCCGGCGAGCACGCCGTAGCCGAGCAGCGAGCGGGTGGTCCGGACGGCCGGGCTGCGCTGCCGGTCGAGGGTGGTCATCGTGGTCTCCTTCGTTCGTGTCCTCATCTGCTCCTGTCTGCTCCTCGAACGGGAGGACCGGGTTCGGACACGACGCCGGAGTTTATTTTCGGCGTTCCACTGACGGGGTGGTTTTGGGCGATCGCCGGTGTGCGCTCGAGGCGGAGCACTCAGGATCGCGGTATGAGGATCTGGCCGGGAAATCCGTATCCGCTGGGTGCCGCGTACGACGGCGGCGGCACGAACTTCGCCATCTTCAGCGAGGTCGCCGAGCGGGTCGAACTGTGCCTGTTCGACGACGACGGCACCGAGACCCGGTTCGACCTGCCCGAACGCGAGGCGCTGGTCTGGCACGGGTATCTGCCGCGGATCGTTCCCGGTCAGCGGTACGGCTACCGGGTGCACGGGCCCTACGAGCCGTCCCGGGGCCTGCGGTGCAACCCGACCAAGTTGCTGCTCGACCCGTACGCGAAGGCGATCGACGGGGACTACGACTGGGATCAGGCGCTGTTCTCGTACGAGTTCAGCGACCCGGACGCGCGCAACGACGCGGACTCCGCGCCGTTCGCGCCCCGCTCGGTGGTGATCAACCCGTTCTTCGACTGGGGCAACGACCGGCCGTTGAAGGTGCCGATGTGGCAGACGGTGATCTACGAGGCGCACGTCAAGGGCATGACGATCAGCCACCCGGACGTGCCCGAGGACGTCCGCGGCACGTACTCCGGGCTGGCGCACCCGGTGATGCTGAAGTACCTGAAGAGTCTCGGCGTCACCGCGATCGAGCTGATGCCGGTGCACCAGTTCGTGCACGACAGCGGCCTGGTCGAACGCGGACTGACGAACTACTGGGGTTACAACACCATCGGCTTCTTCGCCCCGCACAACGGCTACTCGTCGTTCGGCGGGGACGGCGGGCAGGTGCAGGAGTTCAAGTCGATGGTCAAGGCGCTGCACCAGGCCGGCATCGAGGTGATCCTGGACGTGGTCTACAACCACACCGCGGAGGGCAACCACCTGGGACCGACCCTGTCGTTCCGCGGTGTGGACAACCCGGCCTTCTACCGCCTGGTGGAGGGTGACGAGCAGTTCTACTACGACACGACCGGCACCGGGAACAGCCTGAACGTGCGGCACCACGAGTCGCTGCGGCTGATCATGGATTCGCTGCGGTACTGGGTGACCGAGATGCACGTGGACGGGTTCCGCTTCGACCTGGCCTCGGCCCTGGCCCGGGAGTTCCACGAGGTGGACCGGCTGGCGGCGT
>NZ_LLZH01000028.1:0-20619 GCF_001509495.1 Actinoplanes awajinensis subsp. mycoplanecinus
CGTCAGATCTTGGTAGGGTTTCCGTCAGGACGGCCGCGCCGGGCCCCTCACGGGTCCCGCTCGCTCGCCCGTCTCCCTGGCGGCTCGGTAAACATTACTCGCCGGCCCCCGCAACGCCAAATCAGGAGCGGGCGACCGCCGTCACACCATCCCAACGGGCTAAAACCCTCAGGTCAGAGCCCTGCGCGGCCCCCTGGACACCCCAATTCGGGGCAGAACAGAGGGACCGCGCAAACGGGACCGGATCAGGCCTCGAACTCCACGCCGGCGAACGTGCGCTTGCCGCGTCGCAGCACCAGGAACCGGCCGTGCAACAACGCCGACGCGGGGACGATCGCCTCGCCGTCGGTGATCCGCTCGTTGTTCAGGTACGCGCCGCCCTCGTTGATCGTGCGACGGCCCTCGTTCGCGCTGGCGACCAGACCCGACTCCTTCAGCAGGGTGCCGACGGCCGGGAGCTCACCTCGTACCGAAAGAAGGCCGGTCTCGCTCAGAGCGGCCCGCAGCGTGTCGGCGGACAGTTCCTCCAGCGAACCTCGTCCGAAAAGGGCCTGGCTGGCCGCGATGGCCTGCCGGGCCTCCTCCTCGCTGTGCACCAGGGCGGTGAGCTCCTCGGCGAGCGCGCGCTGCGCGAGCCGGGCCTGCGGCCGCTCAGCGGTCGCCTTCTCCAGCTCCTCCAGCTCCTCGCGGGTCTTGGAGCTGAAGTAGCGCAGGTACTTGCCGACGTCGCGGTCGTCGCTGTTGATCCAGAACTGGTAGAAGGAGTACGGGCTGGTCATCGCGGCGTCGAGCCAGACAGCACCACCCTCGGTCTTGCCGAACTTGGTGCCGTCGGCCTTGAGCACCAGTGGGGTCACGAACGCCTGCACCGGGCCGGCGCCACGACGGCGGACGAAGTCGACGCCGGCGGTGATGTTGCCCCACTGGTCGGAGCCGCCGAACTGCAGCTGGCAGCCGTTGCGCACGTGCAGCTGGTAGAAGTCGTTGGACTGGAGCAGCTGGTAGCTGAACTCGGTGAAGCTGATCCCGCTCTCCAGCCGGTTGCGCACCACGTCGCGGGCCAGCATCTTGTTGACCGGGAAGTGCTTGCCGACGTCCCGGAGGAAGTCGATGACCGAGGTCGGGCCGGTCCAGTCCAGGTTGTTGACCAGGGTGGCGGCGTTCTCACCGGTGTAGGTGACGAACGGGGAAAGCTGCTCGCGGATCCGCTGCACCCAGCCCTGGACCACCTCGGGCGAGTTCAGGGTGCGCTCGGCGGACTCGCGCGGGTCACCGATCTGCCCGGTCGCGCCGCCGACCAGCAGCAGCGGGCGGTGGCCGGCCTGCTGCAGCCGCCGGGCCGTGATGACCTGCATGAGGTGACCGACGTGCAGCGAGGCGGCGGTCGGGTCGAAGCCGACATAGAACGTGATCGAGCCACCGTCCAACGCTTTGCGCAGCTCGTCGGCATCGGTCGAGTCCTGGATCAGTCCACGCCACATCAGGTCGTCTACGAGAGTCACGCAGCGATTCTCCCGCACAGCCCGCTGCGGGACACACCGGGTTTCGGGGATGCTGGGCGGATGGGTCACCTGGGTAGCGCGAAGCCGCCGATCGAGATCGGCAAGAAGAAGGCCGAGGAACGGCTGAAGGAGGCGCAGGAGCGGCTGCTGCACCTGCGGCTGGTGCTGGGCGGTCAGATCGGCGAGCAGAAGATCGGGCCGCCGCTCTGCGTGGTGTTCGAGGGGTGGGACGCGTCCGGCAAGGGCGGGGCGATCAAGCGCCTGGTCGCGCCGCTGGACCCGCGGCACGTCCGGGTCGCGCAGTTCGCCGCGCCCACCTACGACGAGAAGCGCCACCACTTCCTGCAGCGGTTCTGGAACGTGCTGCCCGGCAAGGGCGGGATGGCCGTGCTGGACCGGTCCTGGTACGGCCGGGTGCTCGTCGAGCGGGTCGAGGGGTTCGCCACCGGCGAGCAGTGGAAGCGGGCCTACGACGAGATCACCGAGTTCGAGCGCACGCTGGCCGCCGAGGGCATGATCCTGATCAAGTTCTGGATGCACGTCTCCCCCGGCGAGCAGCTGCGCCGGTTCAAGGACCGGGCCGGCGATCCGCTGCGGACCTGGAAGCTGACCGACGAGGACTGGCGCAACCGGGAGAAGCGCGACGACTACGAGAAGGCGATCGAGGAGATGCTGACCCGTACCGATCAGCCGCGGGCCCGGTGGCACGTCATCCCCGGCGACGACAAGGGCTACGCCCGGCTCGCGGTGGTCGAGCAGGTCTGCCAGGTGGTGGAGAAGCGGCTCGCCAAGCTCGGAGTATTGTCCTGATTAGTGACTTTTGACCGTTATGGTGAGCGGATGAGTAGGTTCCCTTTGCGCTCCGCCGCCCTGCTGGCGGGTCTCGCCGGAATCGTGTGCGGTGTCGCCGGACCCGCCGCCGCGACCGAACCGGTCCCCGCCACGACGCCCGCCGCGCCGGTCGTGGTGGCGTCCCCGCCGATCAAGCCGGCTCCCCCGGTCAAGGCGGCTCCCCCGATCAAGGCAGCGCCCCCGATCAAGCTGGCGGCCAAGCGGGCGATCGCCGTGGTGGTCGTCCGTACCGGTGGCCTGCGCGGCGGTCAGTCCGTCTTCACCCAGGTCGGCTCGGTCAACCGGCAGCAGGCCGCGGTGCTCCGGCTGGCCGGCAGCCCGGCGTTCCAGGCGCTCCGGCCGAAATACGTTCCGGCCACACCGGGCGCCGACCGGTACACCTACCGGATCGAGGCCGGATACCGCGACCACAGCAAGAAGCGGGTGCTCGTCGTCGACGGCGCGCCCGGCACGCCTCAGGTCGTGCTGGACGTCATCCGGCTGATGACCAACATGGACGCGCCGGACCTGGCCGACCTGTCCGGCCTGCCGGTCCGCTTCCCGCCCGGCTTCCCGTTCAACTAGTCACCTGATCTCGGGTCACCTGATCTCGGGAAAGGGCCTCCGCCGTGGCGGAGGCCCTTTCTGCTATCCCATCAGCTTGCGGGCCGCCGCCGCGTCCGGCGCCGCGACCGCCAGGTCCGCGAGACGACGACATTCCGCGTACGAATACCGCCCCAGCGCCGCCCGCACCCCCGGCAGCGCCCGCGGCGACATCGACAGACTGCTCACCCCGAGCCCGGCCAGCACCGGCGCGAGCAGCGGATCGGCCGCCGCCTCCCCGCACACCCCGACCGGTTTGCCGGTGTCCCGCCCGGCCGCACCGCAGATCGCGATCAGCTGCAGCAGCGCCGGTTGCCACGGGTCGAGCAGCTCGGCGAGGTCCCCGCACATCCGGTCGGCGGCGAACGTGTACTGACTCAGGTCGTTCGTCCCGATGCTCAGGAAGTCGACAGCGCGCAGCAGGTCGGCGGCCCGCAGCGCGGCGGCCGGCACCTCGATCATCACGCCCGCCTTCGGCAGCCCGGCCTCGTGCACGGCCGCCGCGAACGCGGTCGCCTCGGTCAGGGTGGACACCATCGGCGCCATCACCCAGACGTCCGCGCCACAGTCGTCGGCGGCGGCCGCGATCGCGGCGAGCTGGGTGGTCAGCACGTCCGGTCGCTGCCGGGCCACCCGCAGGCCGCGGATCCCGAGCGCGGGGTTGGGCTCACCCTCCTGCTTCAGGAACGGCAGCGGTTTGTCGGCGCCGGCGTCCAGCGTACGAATCACCACCCGCCGGCCGGCCATCGCCCGGAAGACGTCCCGGTACGCGCCGATCTGCTCGTCCCGGGTCGGCTCCGAGGTGCGGTCGAGGAAGAGCAGCTCGGTGCGGAACAGCCCGATCCCCTCGGCGTGCGCCTGGTCGGCGGCCGGCACGTTCTTCACCGAGCCGACGTTGGCCAGGAGTTTCACCGCGTGCCCGTCGGCGGTCCGGCCCGGTTCGGCGTTGTCGTCGATCGCGGCCTCGGCGAGAGCACCCGCGGCCGCCACGCTCGCCGCGGAGACTCCCACCTCGACCCGCCCGGTCGACCCGTCCACCAGCACCAGGGTGTGCTCGGCCACCCCCAGCACCCCCGGGCACGCGACCACCGCGGGCAGCCCGAGCGCCCGGGCCAGGATCGCGGTGTGGCTGGTCGGCCCGCCGATCTCGGTGACCAGCGCGAGCACCTGCTCCGGGTCGAGGTCGGCGGTGTCCGCGGGGGCCAGGTCCCGGGCTGCCAGCACGTACGGAAAACCGGGTTGTGGCACACCGGGCATCGGCAACCCGAGCAGTACCGCGACCGCCCGGTCCCGCAGGTCGTCCAGGTCCGCGACACGTTCCGCGAGGTAGCCACCGGCCTCGGCGAACATCTCCCGGAACGCGCCGAACGCGGCGTCGACCGCGTGCGGTGCGTCGGCGCCGCCCTCGACGTGCTCCCGCACCGCGTCGCGCAACTCCTCGTCGTCGGCCATCAGCGCCTCGGCCCGCAGCACCTCGGCCACGGTCTCGTCGGCCGCCCGGTCCGCGCGCCGGGACAGGTCGGCGACCACCTCGGCGAGCGCCGCGACCGCCCGCTGCACCTCCGCCTCGACGTCATCAACCGGGACCGGGGCGGGCAGCGCCGGCGCCGCGGCGATCCGCAACAGCGGCCCGCCGGTGACGCCGGCGCAGACCCCGATGCCGCTGAGGACGGCCACCTCAAGCATCGTCGGCGTCCAGGTCCTTGGCGAGCAGCGCGGCCAGGTCGTCCAGGGCCTCGTCCGCGCCGTCGCCGTCGGCCTCGAGGGTCACCTCGGTGCCCTTCTTGGCGCCCAGGGCGAGCACCGAGAGCATGCTCTTGGCCGGGACCGGCTTCTTCTCGCCGACCCGGATGAACACCTTCACCGGCGCTTTCGCCGCCGCCTCGACGAAGAGCTTGGCGGGACGGGCGTGCAGCCCGCTGGCGGAACCGACCGCGACCGTTCGCGTGGGCATGACGACTCCTTCGACTTCAGAGATTCGAAAAGGGACCCGCTCAGGGCTCGATGGTGACCTTGATGGCCTCGCCGCGCTCGACGATGCCGAACGCCTCGATCGCCTGCTCCAGCGGCAGCCGGTGGGTGATCAGGTCGGCGACCGGCACCGCGCCGGTGGCGACCAGCTCGAGCGCCTGCTTGTTGTGCGCCGGGCTGGACCCGTTCGCGCCGATGATCATGAGTTCCCGGTAGTGCACCAGGTTCGAGTCGCAGGTGATCGTCGGCTGGTCCTTGGGCAGCCCGCCGAAGAAGCTGATCCGGCCCTGCCGCGCGGCCATCTGGATCGCCTGCTCCTGCGCCTTGCCGGAGGCCGCGGCCGTGATGATTACGTCGGCGCCGCGGCCGTCGGTCAGCTTCAGCACCTCCTCGATCGGGTCGACCTCGGCGGCGCAGATCGCGGCGTCCGGCTTGACCAGGTTCGCGGCCATGTCCAGGCGCTGCCGGCTGAGCTCGACCAGGAACACCCGGGCGGCGCCGCGGGACCGGGCCAGCCGGACGTGCAGGCAGCCGATCGGACCGGAACCGATCACCACGACGTCGTCGCCCTCGCCGACCCGGGCCAGGTTCTGCGCGTTGAGCGCGCAGGCCAGCGGTTCGGCCACCGACGCCTCGGCGAACGAGACGCCGTCCGGGATCCGGTTCAGGCCGTCGACCTTCAGGACCTCCTTCGGTACGACCATGAACTGCGCGAAGCCGCCCTCGAAGTGGTAGCCCATCGACACCTGGTTGGGGCAGATGGTCATCCGGCCCCGGGTGCACTCGGCACACTCGCCACAGGGGATGGCCGCGATCACCTGGACCCGGTCACCCGCCGTCCAGCCCTCCACGCCGTCACCGACCGCGACGATCTCACCGGCGATCTCGTGGCCCATCACCCGTGGCGGGTGGATGTGGTGGTGCCCGAACTTGGAGATCTTCACGTCGGTGCCGCAGGTGGAGCAGCTCCGGACCCGGATCTTGACTTCACCGGCGCCGGCCTCGGGCTCCGGCGCGTCCTCGAAACGGACGTCGCCGGGAGCGTGGAATCGTACGACCTTCATGAGTTGCTGTCCTCTTCCTTCAGTGCCCCGAGCAGCCGGATCACGGTGCCGGGTTCGGTGGCCTCGCGCAGTTCGCGGGCCTGGTCCTCGTCGAGCAGGACCTCGGCGAGTGCGGCGAGCAGCTCGACGTGCCCGTCGCCCCGGGCGGCGATGCCGACGCACACGGTCACCGTCTCGCCGTCCCAGTCCACGCCGTCCGGGAAGCGCAGCACCGACAGCGCGTCCCGGTTCACCAAGTCCTTGCCGCCGAGGGTGCCGTGCGGGATGGCGACACCCTCACCGACGTACGTGGAGATCGACTGCTCCCGGGCGAGCATCGTGGTGACGTACCCGGGCTCGACCGCGCCGATCTCCACCAGCGCCTCGCCGGTGCGGCGGATCGCGTCGTCACGATCCACCGCCTTCTCCGCGAGCTTGATCGCCCGCACGTCCAGCAACTCAGACATCGAGGTCGGTGCCCTGCTGGATGGCCTTGACCACCCGGGTGACCGCCGGGTCGCCGAGGAAGATCTGGAAGGCCACGATCGGCTTGCCGGGTACGACCGAGCGGGCCCGGGCGGCCAGGCCCTTGTGACAGACCACCAAGTCGGCGTCGGCCGGGATGGAGTTCACCGGGGTGTGCTCCACGGTCACGCCGGTCTTGCCGAGCTGCTTGCGCAGGGTGCTGGCGAGCATCACGCTGCTGCCCATGCCTGCGTCACAGGCGACGACGAGCTTGTGAATGTCCTTGCCGTTGATGGTGGCCATGGCCGGACCTCCGTTCGGGTTAGGCGGTTTCCTTGGATTCCTTGACGGGGTTCTCGCTCGGTGCGGGTTCCACGGAGGCGGCGACGCGCTGGTCCGCGGTCGGGTGCTGGGTGCCGGCCGTCTCGGCGTCCAGGATCGCCTCCTCGGCGACCGTCTCGTCGATCTCCTGATCGGACTTGAGTTTCCCGAAGCCGAGCAGGAGCGACGCGACCCCGAACGTGACCGCCGCGGAGATGATCACGCCGAGGATCATTCCGACGTAGCCGCTCTTCGCGGTGACCGCGAAGTAGGCGAAGATGCTGCCCGGCGCCGGGGTGGCGACCGTGCCGGTCCCGGTGATCATGAAGGTGGCCACGCCGGACATGCCGCCGGCGATCATCGCGAGGATCAGGCGCGGCTTCATCAGCACGTACGGGAAGTAGATCTCGTGGATGCCGCCGAGGAAGTGAATGATCATCGCGGCCGGCGCGCTGGGACGCAGCGACTTCGGACCGAAGAACAGGTACGCGGTGAGCAGGCCGAGACCCGGGCCGGGGTTCGACTCGATCATGAACAGGATCGACTTGCCGGTCTCCTGCACCTGCTGCACGCCGAGCGGGCCGAACACCCCGTGGTTGATCGCGTTGTTCAGGAAGAGCACCTTGGCCGGCTCGACCAGGATCGAGGCGAGCGGCATCAGGCTGTGGTCGAGCAGCCAGTCGACGGCGTTGCCGGCCGCCTTGGTCAGGCCGTCCACGACCGGGCCGATGGCGAGCTTGCCGAGGATCGCGAACAGGCCACCGATGATGCCGGCCGAGAAGTTGTCCACCAGCATCTCGAAGCCCGGCTTGATCCGGCCGTCGACAGCGTTGTCGAAGAGCTTCAGGACGTAGGCGGTGAGCGGGGCGATGATCATCGCGCCGAGGAACATCGGGACGTCCGCACCGACGATGACGCCGAAGGTGGCGATCGCGCCGACCACCGCGCCGCGCTGCCCGTGCACGATCCGGCCGCCGGTGTACCCGATCAGGATCGGCAGCAGGTACTTGATCATCGGGTCGACGAGCTGGGCCAGGTTCTCGTTCGGTATCCAGCCGACCGGGATGAACATCGCGGTGATCAGGCCCCAGGCGATGAGCGCGCCGATGTTGGGCATCACCATGCCGGCGAGGTGTCCGCCGAGTTTCTGCACCCGTGCCCGGAATCCGATTCCGGTGACCTCGGGGGTGTACGAAGAGGCCATGAAGGATCTCCATTCATAAACTGGGGTCGTGCCGGTCCCCCGCAGAAAAAGTTAGTTTTGTACCGTTAAAGAGCCAGATTTCGGGTTCGCTGCGGGTAGCGGTGGGCCGCGACCTCACGGCCGCCACTGGTTCCGCCTCAATCCGATTTCGTACGAAGTGACAGGTCAAACCGTGGAGCGGGTGACGCTGACCCGCCTCGCTCAGTCGCGACCGAGCAGGCGGGACGGATCGGGGTGGTGATCGATGCGAATCGTCGTCCGGTCGAGATCTTCTGGTCGTGGCATCCGGCTGCCCGGCAGCGACACCGCGGCCGCGCCCCACGCCAGTCCCTCGATGAGCGCGGCCTCGCCGCACGCGCCGGCCGCGAGGAACCCGGCGAGCAGCGCGTCCCCGGCGCCGACCGTGCTGCGCGGCACGCTCACCGGCGACGTGCCGGTCAGCACGCCGGACTCCTCGACGAGCACCGCGCCATCCGCGCCGAGGCTGGCCAGCACGGTCCCGGCACCGGCCGCGCGCAGCCGGGCGCAGGCGTCCAGCACGTCGCCGAGCGTGGTCAACTCGGCGCCGGCCGCCTCGGCCAGCTCCTCCCGGTTCGGCTTGACCAGCGCCGCGCCGGCTCGCACCCCGGCGAGCAGCGCCGGGCCGCTGGAGTCGACGGCCAGCCGGGCGCCGGCCGCGACCAGCCGCTCGCAGAGCTCGGCGAAGGCCGGCACCGACGGGCCGGGCGGCAGGCTGCCGCAGATGACCACCCAGTCGCAGCCCCGGGCGGCAGCCAGCACCGCGTCACTGACCTGAGCGAACTCGGCCGTCGAGAGCACCGGGCCGGCCTCGTTGATTTTGGTGACCGTGCCGTCCGGCTCGGCCAGAGTGATGTTGGAACGGGTCCGCCCGGTGATCGGGACGGCCACCATGTCGACACCCTCCCCCTTGAGGAGGTCGACGAGCTGTTCGCCCTCGGCGCCGCCGGCCGGCACCACCGCGGTGGACCGGACCCCGTTGGCGAGCAGCGCGCGGGAGACGTTGACGCCCTTGCCGCCCGGATCGATGTGCGAGTCGCCGGCCCGCAGCACCTCGCCGCGGATCAGCACGTCGACCTCGAGGGCACGGTCGACGCTGGGGTTGAGGGTGACGGTGAGGATCATGCCGTCGATGGCGCTGGTTGAGCCGGTGGCGCTGGTGGCGCTCACGCCTTCACCAGCCGGACGCCGGTGGCCTCGACCTCGGCCGCCAGCTCGTGGTCGAGGCCGCTGTCGGTGATCAGCAGGTCCAGCTCGGCGAGACCGCCGAACCGGGCCAGATAATCGTTGCCGATCTTGGTGTGGTCGGCGAGCAGCACCACCCGGCGGGCCGCGGCGATCATCGCCCGCTTGACCGCCGCCTCGGCCGGGTCGGGGGTGGTCATGCCGCGCTCGACCGAGACGCCGTTGGTGCCCATGAACGCGACGTCGACATACATCTCGGACAGTGGCCGCAGCGCCCAGTCGTCCACCGTGGCCAGCGTCTTGCCGCGGACCCGGCCGCCGAGCAGCAGCACTGTCAGGTTCGGCTTGAGCCCCAGCGTGGCGGCCAGCACCGGCGAGTTCACCACGATGGTGAGCTCCCGGTCGGCGGGCAGCAGCTCGGACAGGCGGGCGGTGGTCGTCCCGGCGTCCAGGATGATCGCGCCGTCCTCCGGCACCTCGGCCAGTGCGGCCTTGGCGATCCGCTCCTTCTCACTGATCAGCACCGCGTCGCGGGCTGCCAGCGCCGGCTCGAAACCGAGCCGCTCGACCGGGATGGCCCCGCCGTGCACCCGGCGCAGCACCCCGGCCCGCTCCAGCACGGTCAGGTCGCGGCGGATCGTCTCGGCCGTGACCGTGAAGCTGTCCGCCAGCGCCACCACGTCGACCCGGCCCTCGGCCCGTGCCCGCCGCACGATCTCCTGCTGCCGTTCCTCCGCGTACATCTGCTCACCGCCCTGGCGTTGATTTTGCTTTGTCTTTGTTTACGCCCGGTTCTGCCCGAGCGCAATATGTCAAGGAGATTTCGATCTCCTTACAGGCGAAATTGTTGCCGCCAAACGTGGCGGATCCTGATATATCGCCCGCACCAGACGTAAGCCACAAGAAGATCATCAATGCCCGCTTGTGTGGTTTTTCGCGCGCCGGAGCCCGGCGGGCGGGAGCGGGCACGGCCTCGCGCTAGAACGCGGGACCGCGACACTCGAGGTCCGGCCGCGCCTGCGGGCTTTGGCTGGCTCTCAGGGGTGTCTCCGCGGCGCGGAGACACCCCTGAGGCCCAGCCGGGACCGGGAGGCGCGCGGCGGTCCGGGGTGGGCACGGTGTCGCGGCGGCCTCACGGGCGGGGCTCGGCTCGTAGCCTGCGGACGAGCGCTCCGTAGTCGTACCGAAGGAGGGTTAAGCCGGGGGTTGCGGGATGTATGACGGCAGGCGGAGGGTTTTGCGGATCGCGGACTGGACGTCGTCGACCGGGGGGCGGCCGTCGACGTTGTGGACGACCTCCTTGCGCTGGAAGAGCTCCAGGACCGGGCGGGTCTTCTCGTGGTAGTCGCGGAGGCGGGCCTCCAGGGCTTCCGGAGTGTCGTCCGGGCGGGTGACCAGCTCATGGCCGCAGATGTCGCAGCGGCCCTCCTGCTCCGGGCGGTCGGCGATCAGGTTGTAGTCCATGCCGCAGCTCGGGCAGAGGCGGCGGCTGAGGACCCGGCGGCGCACCTCGTCGTCGGGGAGTTCCAGGTGGATGACCGCGTCGATGTCGTAGCTCTCCATGAAGAACTCGGCCTGGCGGCCGTTGCGCGGGAAGCCGTCGATGATGAAGCCGTAGTTCCAGTCGTGCTGGTCCAGGCGTTCGCGGACCACCGACTCGACCAGGTCGTCGCCGACCAGCTCGCCGGCCGCCATCACCCGGCGGACCTGCGCGCCCATCTTGGTGTGGTTGCGCACGTGCCAGCGGAAGATGTCGCCGACGCTGATGTGCACCAGGTCGAGGTCCCGGGCCAGCACCTTGCCCTGAGTGCCCTTGCCGCTGCCCTGGACGCCCATGATCACGTATTTACGCATGTGGTGGTCTCCGAGTGGGGTTCAGTCCGCCGCGCCGATCCGCAGCGGGCCGGGCGCCGGCCCGGTCAACGTGGTCGGGTCGATGCTCCAGGCGCCGGCCACCCGGAACACGTCACGCTCCGCCACCAGCACGGTGGTCTCGTCGTCGAGCTCGCCGGGCAGGCCGGCCTCCCGCTCCGCCGGGCCGGGCTCGCCGAACCAGGAGGTGACCTCACCGGTCTGGCCGACGTACCCGAACGCGCGCACGAGATCACCCTTCACCGCGCGCTGCCACCGGTGCAACTCGGTGACCCGGTGGGTCGCGAAGTACTGCACCTCGGTGTCCAGCGCGGCGGAGAGAGCGACAACGTCCGGTCCGGGATTGATCAGTCGGCGACCGGCCGCCAGCACCCACGTGGTGCCGCGGGCGCCGGGCAGCGGCGGGGTCACCGCCACCCGGTCACCGGTCAGATGTGCCAGGTCCAGGCCGTCCCGCCAGCGAATCGGGCCGAGGTCGCGCAGTCCGAGAGCATTCAGGACGGCTTCCTGGTCGGCGCCGGAAACCGCCAGCCAGGCCTGCTTGCCACCGAAACTGACCATGACGTCCTTGTCCATGCCCGCAACGCTAGCCGGTCGTCCGATCAGGCCCAGCCGTAATCCCCCCGGAGTGCGGCGGCCACCTGGTCGAAGCGGCCACGATCGAGGATCGCGCCCTCCCGGCGGATGCCGTCCTCCTCGACCTCGATCACCCGGTCCAGGCGGATCCAGCTCGGACGATTGGACCGGTCCCACTCGCCGGCGCCCAGGGCGAGCCAGTGGCGCTGGCCGTCCCGTTCGCTCTGGCTGGACAGCATCAGGCCGACCAGGGTGCTGCCGTCCCGGCCGACCACCAGGACCGGGCGGTCCTTGCCCTGGTTGGGGTCGTCCTCATAGGGGACCCAGGTCCAGACGATCTCGCCCGGGTCGGCGTCGCCGTCGAGGTTGGGGGCGTAGGCGACCGCGCGCCCGTTGTCGACGGTCGGGACGTTGCGGGTCGGTTTCGCTGTCGCACGCGGGGGTGGGGTCGGTTTCGGGGCGGCCGGCTTGGGGGCGGCCGGCCGTCGCTGGACGGTCTTTTCCGGGGCGGTGCCGCCGAACAACTGGCGGAGGAAGGAGATCAGCTTTTCGAGCACCGCTGAACCTTAACGGCCTTCTTTTACTGTACGGCCATACAGTATGACGATACAGTCCCCGCCGGCACCACCGGCCCGGAAGGATGCACAGCATGACGCGTTATGGACCGATGTTCGGGCCGGACTACACGTTCCTCGGGGTCCCGGCCTGCGACTGGCGCGAGCCGGAGACGTACGCCGACGCCGACGTGGTGATCATCGGTGCCCCGTTCGACGGCGGCACCTCGCACCGCCCCGGCGCCCGCTTCGGCCCACAGGTCATCCGCGGCACCGACTACCTGCCGCACGACGGCTCCCGCCCGCACATGGCGATGCGCGTCGACGCGCTCACCGGCGACCTGACCGTCAAGGACGCCGGCGACCTCGAGGTCTTCAGCGGCGAGATCCAGCGCAGCTGCGCGACGATCGAGGAGGGTGTCGGCTTCATCGCCCAGCACGGCGCGATCCCGCTCGTGCTCGGCGGCGACCACACGGTGACCTGGCCGGACGTGGCCGGCGTCGCGAGCGCGCACCCGCCGCAGCGGATCTCGGTGATCCACTTCGACGCGCACGCGGACACCGGCGACATCGAGTTCGGCTCGCTCTACGGCCACGGCCAGCCGATGCGCCGGCTGATCGAGTCCGGTGCGGTCCGCGGCGACCGGTTCCTGCAGCTCGGCCTGCGCGGCTACTGGCCCGGCCCGGACGTGCTGGACTGGATGGCCGACCAGCGGATGAACTCGTTCCACATGAGCGAGATCGTCGAGCGCGGCCTGGACGCCGTGCTGGACAGCGCGTTCGAGATCGCCATGGACGGCTGCGACGGCGTCTTCCTCTCGGTCGACATCGACGTCTGCGACCCGGGGCACGCGCCCGGCACCGGGACCCCGGAGCCCGGCGGCTTCACCGGCCGGCAACTACTCGACAGCGTCTCGCGGATCTGCCACGAGCTGCCGGTGGTCGGGATGGACATCGTGGAGGTGTCGCCGCCGTTCGACCACGCGGAGATCACCGCGATGCTGGGCAACCGGGTGGTGCTCGAGGCGCTCTCCGGGATGGCCCGGCGGCGCAAGGACGGCGACGGGCCGCGGTGGAAGCGGTCGACGCCGCTGTTACAGGGGCGCGGCACCGGCCGTGAGGGCGCCGGGCCTCAGCCGGCCTAGCGCGGTCCTCACCAGGCGGGCCTCAGCCGGCCCAGCTCGTCCTCATCAGGCGGGCCTCAGCCGGCTTAGCTCGTCCTCACCAGCCGGGACAGTCCGTCGGACAGCAGGTCGCGGGCGGCGGCCCGGGAGAACGCCGGGTCGCCGAGCACCACCGGCAGGGCCAGCCCGTCGATCAGCGCGAGCACCTGCCGGGCGGTGTCGATCGGGGCCGCGCCGGAGCCGAACCCGCCGGCCGCGATCTCCGCGGCCAGCAGCTCGTGCCAGCGCCGGTAGTCGCCGAGCACGTCGGCGCGCACCCCGGGATCGCGCAGCGCCCAGCGCCAGGACTCGACCCAGAGCCGCCAGGACGCCTCGTCGCCGACCGCGCCGGTCAGGTGCTCGGCCACCGTCAGCAGCCGCTCCCACGGGCCGGTCACCCGCTCCAGGCGCGCGGTCACCGCGTCGAACTCCTGCTGGGCGGCGTGCCGGAAGACCGCGATGAGCATGTCCTCGCGAGTGCCGAAGTAGTACTGCAGGGTGGAGACGCCGACACCGGTCGCCGCGGTCACGTCGGTGAACCGGGTGCCGTCCGCGCCGCGCGCCGCGACCACCTCACCGGCGGCGGCGAGCACCTCCACACGCCTGGCGGCTGACCGTCTCACGGCGCATGTCTACCACGCAGGTCAGCCTACGAAGTCCTGGGTCATCCAGGTGATGCCCTTGTCGTCGCGGACCACGCTCAGGCCGATCTTCTTGAAGCTCTTGCTGAGCAGGTTCTTGCGGTGGCCGTCGTTCGGCGGCACCTCGGCGAGCATCGAGTCGGTCAGGCCGTTGGCCGCCTTGACCATGTCGGCCGCGCTGCTGCCGCTGGAGCCGTACCCGATGTTCTCGCCGGCCGAGCTCCACGAGACGCCCTGTGCGCTGAACCGGTCGCCGATGTCGGACTCGCCGTCGCAGACGTGTGCCAGCCCGCAGCCGTCGATCATCAGCTGGTTGTGGATGGCCGACGCCTTGGAGAGCTTGGTGTCCAGGGTCAGCTCGGACAGGCCCTCGTCGACCCGGGCCGCGTTGATGTGCGCCAGCACCAGGTCGAGGATGGTGTCCGCGGTGGCCGGCGCGGTGTTCCCGCCACCCCCGGCGGTGGTCGCGGTCTTGGTGGTCTTCTTGGTCGCGGGCGCCGTGGTGGTCTTCCGGACCGCCGGCGTGGCCGTCGGCTTCTTGCTGGCCGAGGCCCGCGGGGTGGGCGAGCTGCTCGCGCTGGGCGCGGCGCTGGCCGGGAACGCGTCCTCGTCGGTCAGCAGACCGGCGTCGGTGCTGGGGTCGGCCGCGGCCGCGGCAAACGGTACGTCGGCCGACCGGGGGCTGGGGTCGGCCGACGACCGTTGCATCAGGCCTGCCACGGTGAACCCGCTGCCGATGACCACGGCTGTCGTACCCGCCACCAGCGTGTACCGGAAACGGGCGGCAGCGGAGAGCGACACGGATATTCACCTTAGGTAGGTCGGGCAGGGGGCGACGCCCCACGACTATGCGCGACCGGCCGGAGGAGATCAGTCCGGGAAAGGAACCCTTAAGGTACGGCTCACAGACAGATAAGGATCAACAGACGCCGGGGTCGAACTCGCCGGCCCGCACCCCGTCGAGGAACGCGTCCCACTCCGCGTGGGAGAAGACCAGCGGGGCACCGGCCGGGTCCTTGCTGTCGCGCAGCGCCACGATGCCGGGCAGGTTGCCGGCCACCTCGACGCAGTCGCCCCCGTTGCCCCCGCTCCGAGTGCTCTTGTGCCAGACGGCACCGGTCAGGTCAACCATCGCTCTCCTTGATGATCGTGCCGATGAGGTCATCGGAATCGGGCTGACTGAGCGCTATCGCGTCGAGCCGGTTCCAGATGTGCTCATACGTCTCGACCTCGCCGAGCTTATCCAGGTAGAGCGCGCCGGTGAGGTTCTCGCAGTAGATGGTGGTCGGCTCCGGCGAGGCGGTGCCGACCGCCGGGAACTCCAGCACGGTGAACTGCCCGGAGCTGGACGCCTGGTGCGGGCCGGCCGCGAACGGGATGACCCGGATGCTGATGTTCGGCCGGATGGTGACGTTGACCAGGTGGGCAAGTTGCTTCTGCATGCCCAGGGTGTCCGGGATGGACCGGCGCAGCACACCCTCGTCGATGATCACTTCCAGCCGGGGCGCCTGGGGACGGGCCCGGCGCAGCAGCGACTGGCGCTCCAGCCGGACGGCCACCGCGTTCTCCACCGCGGCCGCGTCGTCCTCCATCCACCGGCCGAAGACGAACTCCGCGTACTCCCGGGTCTGCAGCAGGCCGGGGATGGCGCTCGGGGCGTACTGCCGCAGGCGGGAGGCGGCCTGCTCCATGCCGACGTAGAGCTCGAACCAGGCCGGGACCACGTCGCCGTACGCGTGCCACCAGCCCTTGGCCTTGGACTCCTGCGCCAGGCCGATCAGCACCTCGGTCATGTGGCCGGGCGCGCCGTACACCCCGCACATCGCGATCACGTCGTGCTTGCGGACCGGGACCTCGCCGTTCTCGATCCGGTACATCCGGGCGCGGGAGAACTCCAGCTCCTGCGCCGCCGCCATCAGGGAGATCCCGCCCTGTTCCCGCAACTGCCGCAGCAGCCGGCCGACCTGCCGTCTCGGTACCGTCGAACCCGTCTCGGACACCCGGCGACTCCCTCCCCGTCACGACCACCGAGGCCGCACGGCGTCCGGGTGTCTCGAACGAGACGATCCGAACGGCTGCATCGAGACGCCGGGAATCCATTTCCGGGATTCTCGCCGCTGCGGCTTGAGCCCGAGCCTAAGGCAAGCAAGGCTCCATTGTGTAGCCGGAAGATCGCAGAAGGTAAGTATCACGGGGAGTCGACATGCTGGTGCCGCGGACCGAACACGTCGGGGAGCGCCCCTCGTGGGAATGCCGGGTCTGCGGCCGGTCGTGGCCGTGCGCCGTCGCGAAGATCGAGCTGGCCGAGCAGTACCAGAAGTTCCCGCACGGCCTGGCCGTCTACCTCGGCTCGTGCCTGATCGAGGCGATCGACGACTGCGCGGCGGGCTCCGGCGGCCCGCCCGCCGACCTCTACGAACGCTTCTTGGGCTGGACCGACACCGAGGCGCCCTGAATCACCGGCTTGCGCAGCACCCGGAACAACTGGTCGTCGGTGACCTGGGAGTACACCGTGCGATCGGAACCGGTCATCACCACCCACGGGCAGGCCTTGTCGGCGCCCTCCAGGGTGGTCTCGGTGACCTTCCGGCGGGTGGCCGCCTCGTAGACGGTCAGCTTGTAGCGGCCGACCATCAGCGGCAGGACCGGCTTCTTGGCCTCGTCCGACTTGCAGTCCTTGAGCTTGGCGCTGCCACCGATCAGGTCCAGGCACGCGACGAGCTGCACCCGGGTGACGGCCGGCGCCCAGGCCCGCCGGGCCACCGCCGAGCCGCCGAGCGCGACCCGGGCCAGCGTGCGGCTCGACCGCTGGTCCATGTCGAGACGACCCCGGGCACTGATCGCGATCGGGTGCACGGCCTTGCCGGCGAACTTGGGCGCGGTCGGGTAGTAGGTGCTCCCGCAGACCAGCTCCAGGTCGTCGGCACTGCGTACCGGATGGGTCGCGGCCTGCGGGACGACCTCGCCCGGCGGCGAGACCGACGGAGCCGGGACCACCGAGACGTCCTCGGCCACGGCGCGCACGGCGGGACCCTGATCGCCGCCGTCGCCACCGACCGCCGCCCAGACCAGCAGGACCGCCACGACCGCCGCGACGCCGCCGGTGGTCATCCGGGTGCGGCGCGACAAGGTCCGCCATCTTTTTTTGGTACGAAGGAGAAGCGAGCCGCCGGTCGCTCCCCCGGGCTGCGGCGCCGGGTCCTGCGGTATCGCGCCGCTCGGGGTCGCGTCGTGCGGGGTCGCGTCGTGCGGGGTGGCGCGGTCCGCCACTGCGAGATCCCGTTTCGCAGTGGCGGCGCGCAGCACTTCGATCACTTCGGGACTGAGCTCGGCCGGCACCGGAGTGGAGGCGCCCGAAACGCCGGCCCTGTCCGGAGTCGGTTCCCCGGCGTCCTCGTTACCGCTTCGCGGCTGCCCTACCTGCGCCATCGTTTGCTCCCCAGCCGGCCTCAAGGCGGCGAACTATACCGATCGGTAACACGTACGTCACCGGGTGCGCGCGCTCGTCTGCAGTGGAGCTTTTCCCCCCAAATCAGAACGAATACGGGCCGAAGCGACCCCACGCCACCACCGCGGCCAGCACCAGCAGCACCGCGCTCGGGGCGATCGCCTGGTTCTCGTTGCGGCGGACGTGCACCACGACCGCACCGATCATCGTGATCACCAGACCCGTGGCGGCGATCGGGATGAGCACCGGAGCGATGTCCAGCAGCGCCGGCAGGATCAGGCCGATCGCGCCGAGCACCTCCACCGCGCCGATCAGCTTGACCTGCACGTCGCTGAGGTCGGCGGCCCACCCCATCCCGGACGCGACGAGCTTCTCCTTGGGCTGCAGCACCTTCATCGCGCCGGCGGCCAGGAAGGCAGCCGCGAGCAGGCCCGCAATGATCCACAAGACAACGTTCACGATTCCTCAATTCACTTAAACAGTTGAGCGAAAGCTAGTCCCCATGACTTAAACATGCAAGCACTGATGAGTTAAATGCTTGAGCTATGCTCGGGGCATGGAGACACCCGAGCCACAGTGGCTGAGCAGCGAGGAACGGGAAGCCTGGTTCGCCCTGATGGGCCTCTTCATGCGGCTTCCCGCGGCGCTCGACGCCCAGTTGCACCGCGACGCCGAGCTCAGCCATTTTGAGTACGGGATTCTCGCCGGCCTCTCCGAGACCCCCAGCCGGACCCTGCGGATGAGCGTGCTCGCGGTCCTCGCCGAGGGCTCGCTGGCCCGGCTCTCCCAGGCCGTCGGCCGGCTGGAGAAGCGGGGCTGGGTCCGCCGCACCACCGACCCGGACGACGGGCGATACACCCTCGCGGTGCTCACCGACGAGGGCTGGGACAAGGTGACCGCGACCGCGCCCGGGCACGTCGCCGAGGTCCGGAGCCTGGTGTTCGACCAGCTCACCAAGGCGCAGACCCGCCAGCTGCGCGACATCGGCCGCCGGATCATGCGGGCCGTCGACCCGGACGACCCGTGTGGTGCCACCCGTTCCTGACTCGCTTGGAGTGCACTGTGAGTTCCCTGTTCAACCCGGCGGTGCCGGCTGGTGCGTACGATGAATTCCTGCTGGAAGCCCTGCCCCGGGCGCGCTCGCAGCGGACCTGGGAGCCGGCCGACGGACCTCTGCCGGCCCTGTATCTCAGCCACGGCGCACCGCCGCTCTTCGACGACGGGCCCTGGCTGCGCGAGCTGTTCGGGTGGGCGCAGTCGATGCCGAAACCGACGAGCATCCTGATCGTCTCCGCACACTGGGAGAGCGCCCCGCTGTCACTCTCCGCGACCGGCGCGGGCACCCCGCTGGTCTACGACTTCGGCGGCTTCCACCCGCGGTATTACACGATGGCGCACGCCACGCCGGACGCGAGCGCGCTGGCCCGCCGGGTAGCCGGGGCGATGCCCGATTCCGATCCGGTCCACCAGCACCCGCGGCGCGGGCTGGACCACGGCGCGTGGGTGCCACTGATGGCCATGTACCCGCTCGCCGACATCCCGGTGCTGCAGCTCAGCATGCCTACGCAGGACCCGGTCAAGCTGCTCGCGATCGGTGCGCGGCTGCGGGAGCTACGGGCCGAGGGGGTGCTGGTGATCGGCTCCGGGTTCATGGTGCACGGGCTGCCGTTCGTCACCCGGGAGATGCTCTTCTCCGGGGTGGTACCGGCGTGGTCGTCCGATTTCGACGGCTGGGCCGCGGAGGCGTTGGGGCGCGGTGACGTGGACGAGCTGGCGGGGTATCAGCAGCACGCGCCCGGTATGCCGTTCGCGCATCCGACGCCGGAGCATTTCACGCCGTTGTTCGTGACGCTGGGTGCTGCGGACCGGCCGGACGGCCCGGTGCGGAGCGCTATCGAGGGCTACATGATGGGCTTCTCGAAGAGGTCCTTCCAGACGCTGTGACCGGTTGCTCCTGCGGCTTGCTTCGTCAGCTTGCTCCGTCGGCTTGTTCCTTCCGCCGTGGTGACCGGTTGTGCCTTCAGCCGCAGTGACCGGGTGTGATGGAGTGGGCTGGTGACTTACCGGTGGATGGAGCTGCCCGCTGAGGCCGTCGACACGGCGGCGCGGGAGTTGCTCGGGTGGCGGCTGACCGCCAACGGCGTGACGGTCCGGCTGACCGAGGTCGAGGCATACAGCGGCCTCGGCACGGACCCGGCCAGCCACGCCCACCGCGGCGTCACCAACCGCAACGCGGTGATGTTCGGCCCGGCCGGCCGACTCTACGTCTACCAGATCTACGGCATGTACTTCTGCGCCAACATCGTCTGCGGCGAGGAAGGCCGGGCGGCCGCGGTCCTGATCCGGGCCGGCGAGGTGGTGGCGGGGCTGGAGACCGCCCGCGCCCGCCGGCCGGCGGCCCGCCGGGACGCCGATCTGGCCGCCGGGCCGGGCAAGCTGATGCAGGTCCTGGACCTGAACCGGGCCGCAAACGACACCTCATTGATCGACGGCGAGGGTCCGGCGGTACTGGCCCCACCGGCCGCCGCGGTGGGCGCGATCGAGGCAGGCCCGCGGGTGGGGGTCACGTCGGCGCACGACGTACCGTGGCGCTTCTGGCTGACCGGCGACCCGACGGTGAGCGCCTATCGACGCCACACCCCGAAACCCCGGGCCCGCACGTGATCGCCCACCCGCTGGGTGCCCGGCCGCTGGATGCCCCGGCCCGCTGGGTGTTTTGGTTTGTTGGATGCCCCGGCCCACTGGGTACCCACGGCCCGCTGGGGCCCGGCCCGCTGGGTGCCCCGGCCCGCTGGATGCCCGGCGGCCGGGTGCCCTGGCCGCTGAGGCTGGCGCTCACCGGCCAGCTGTCTCGGTTGCGGATGCTGGCGCTGGGTAGCCAGGCGGGGTGGCGGTGGGTCGCGGTTCGTCACGCCGCTCGCGAACGAGGGCACACCGACATCACCCGGATCGCCCGCCAGCGGCATCGGCGAGCACCTACGGTCGCTACCCGGGCCGGCAACCATCATCAGCCCGGGGCGTTCGGCTGGTCCTGGCGGCCGGAAGGGCCTGTCAGGAATCAACTCGCTGGTTTGATCTCAAGTCCGGCTTTTTGGATGTATGCGGTTAGTTCGGTGAGAGTTGTGAGGCGGATATCGGCGGGTGTGATGGTTTGCCGGGTTTTTGTGAGGATGTTGCGGGTGTGCCGGACGGCGATGTTGATGGTGGTCAGTGAGACGCCGA
>NZ_LLZH01000029.1:0-20249 GCF_001509495.1 Actinoplanes awajinensis subsp. mycoplanecinus
CCCCCCCCCCGCCCCCCCCCGCCCCCCCCCCCCCCACCGCCCCGGCACCCCCCCCCCCCCCGGCGGACCCGCCGATCAACCGCCGGACCACCCCGCCCAGCCGGCGCCCCAGCGCCCCGGCGTGCCGCTGCCCCACCACCGCGAGCACGGTCACGAGACCCGCACCGAGCCAGGCCACCCCGAACCCGGCCAGCGGACGATCCGCGAACGCCACCCCGCCCAGATACCCGAGCAGCGCACTCTGCGCCGCCCACACCACCGCACCCACCCCGGGGAAAGCCACGAACCGCCGCCCCGGATACCCCACGGCCCCCGCCGTGAACGCCGCCGCCGACCGCACCCCCGGCACAAAACGTCCGAATATGATCAGCGCCCCGCCGTGCCGCCGCATCACCGCCAGCACCCAGTCGTGGATCACCGCACCCCGGCGCCCGCGCCGCAACCGGTGCCGGACCGCGGCGCCGCTGCGACGCCCCACGAGGTAGGCGAGCCCGTCCCCGCACACCACCCCGGCAGCCGCCGCGACCATCACCCAGATCAGCAGCGGATGCCCGGCCTCAGCCACCCCGACACCGACCGCCACGATGATCGTCTCGCTCGGGATGAACGGCAGCACCACATCGACCATCGCCGCCGCCAGCACCACCACCAGCACCCAGCGGCCGCTCGTCAGCAGCTCCACATACTGCGACATCGGCACCTCCCCCGCCGTGCCGAGATTCGCAGCCGCGAGCAGCCCCGGAGTGACATCCACACATACGCCAGACATCACCCACACAACACCCACCCCGGAGTCGCCGGACAGCACCACCAGCCCCCGCCCCCGCACGGCGACACCGAGCAACACATAACGCCCAGCTGGTCCAGACAGCCGTTATCGGCCCGCCATAACGGCCCCCAGCCCCAGCCGAGCGAACCCAGCTGGCCACCACCGCCCTTATCGGCCCCTCATAACGGCCCTCAGCACCAGCCGGGCCGGCCAGCGAGCACCCGCGGTGGTGTCTCCCGGCCGCCTTAACCACCACCCGGGCGAGCGGTCACCGCAGCCGTCGAGGGCGACCGGCGGGTCGAGCGAGCGCCCTCAGACCAGCACCCGGCGGCGGCTCAGTGACACCGCCACCATCGCGACCACCGCCAGCAGGCCCGCCACCGGGGCGAGGACGAAGCCGTACCGAATGGACTCTCCCACCAGCGGCCCGGTGATCGCCGCGCCTGCCGCGCTGCCCACCGTGAACGCCGTGATGATCCAGGCGAACGCCTCCACCGCCGTACCCGGTGGGGTCAGCTCGTCGGCGGCCAGGAACACCGCGGTCAGCACCGGAGGCAGGGACATCCCGGCGATCGCGAGCAGCACCCCCATCAGGACCGGCCCGGGCACCGCGAGCAGCGGCACGAACCCGGCCGCGAGCGCCGCGGTGACCAGCGGCAGGCGGGCCGGGCCACCGGGGCGCGCCCGCATGTAGAGCAGGCCGCCGACCAGCGCGCCGGTCGCCTGGGCGGCGAGGAGCCAGCCGCTCAGCGAGCGGTCGCCGGCCGCTTCCGCATAGCCGGTGACCACGACCGGCAGGCTGCCGATGGCCGCGCCGGCGCCGAGCACGCCGAGCAGGATCACCGCGAACTGCGGCACCCGCAGCGGACCGGCCCAGTGGCGGTGCGCCGAGACGCCGCGCCAGGTGCGGACGAGCGGGGTCGAGACGAACAGCGCCACCCCGGCGAGCTGCAGCAGCGCGGCCACGATCAGACCGGTGGGCGGGCCGGCGACGGCCACCGCGAGCAGGGTGACCAGCGGGCCTGTCACGTAGATGACCTCCTGGACCGCGATGTCCAGCGAGTAGGCCGCGGCCACCCGGTCCGCACTGACCAGTTCCGGCCAGAGGGCGCGCAGGCAGGCTTCCAGCGGCGGCGTGCCGAGTCCGGCCAGCACCGCGCCGGTCATCGTGGCCGGCAGCCCGTTCCCACCCGCCGCGACCAGCAGGAACCCGGCGGCGGAGAGCAGCGCGGAACCCCAGAGCACCGGGGGTTGCCGCCAGCGGTCGACGATCCGGGCGAGCAGCGGCGCGCTGACCGCCATCCCCGCGGTGTAGGCGCCGACCACCAGGCCGGCCATCGCGAGGCTGTGCGCCTCACGGGCGAAGAGCAGCAGAGCGAGGGGGGCTGAGGCCATGGGCAGGCGTCCGGTTTGACTCGCGATCAAGAGCCTTGTGACGTACGGGGTGCGGAGCACCGCGGTGAGTGCGGACATGCGCGCTTCTCGTTTCCAGGAGCGAAGAACGGGCCGGGGACGCGGGCGGTTCCGGACACGGCGGCGCGCTGCGACAGCGGGGCAGTGGCGGAGACCGGCTGAGCGGACAGCTCAGGGCGCGAAGTCGGCCCGATCGTGGTCGAGCCCGTAGAGCGGCAGATCCGGCGTGACCCAACCCGCGTATGCAGCGGCGATGGCGTCGAGAGGGGTCACGGCGTGCACCCTACCCGAGCCGGCTGTTGACGAGTCCCCCGCGTTCTCCGTAGCCTGGACCGCGAATGAAACGTTTCACAAGGAGCACCGACGAGATGGGGACCCGATGAGCCTGGACCGGATCAAGGCGGGACTGCGCGCCCAGCGCATCGAGACCCCCTCCTGGGCGTACGCGAACTCCGGCACCCGATTCAAGGTCTTCCCGCAGCCGGGTGTCCCCCGTGACCCGTTCGAGAAGGTCGCCGACGCCGCGGTCGTGCACCGCCTGACCGGGATCGCGCCCACCGTCTCGCTGCACATCCCGTGGGACCTGGTCGACGACTGGACCAAGCTGCGCGAGTTCGCCCAGGAGCAGAGCGTCGCCCTCGGCGCGATCAACGCGAACGTCTTCCAGGACGAGGACTACAAACTCGGCTCGGTCACCCACCCCGACCCGCGGGTGCGCCGCAAGGCCACCGACCACCTGCTGGACTGCGTCGACGTGATGGACGCGACCGGCTCGCAGGACATCAAGCTGTGGTTCTCCGACGGCACGAACTATCCCGGTCAGGACGACATGCGTTCCCGGCAGGACCGGCTGGCCGAGGCGCTCGCCGAGGTCTACCGGCGGCTCGGCGGCGACCAGCGGATGCTGCTCGAGTACAAGCTGTTCGAGCCGGCCTTCTACGCCACCGACGTGCCGGACTGGGGCACCGCGTACGCGCACTGCCTCGAGCTCGGCCCGAAGGCGCAGGTCGTGATCGACACCGGACACCACGCGCCGGGGACCAACATCGAGTTCATCGTGGCGTTCCTGCTGCGGCAGCGGAAGCTCGGCGCGTTCGACTTCAACTCGAGGTTCTACGCCGACGACGACCTGATGGCCGGCGCCGCCGACCCGTTCCAGCTGTTCCGGATCATGTACGAGATCGTCCGCGGCGGCGCGCTCGACCCGGCGTACGGGATCACCTTCATGCTCGACCAGTGCCACAACATCGAGGCGAAGATCCCGGCGATCCTCCGCTCGGTGCTCAACATCCAGGAGGCGACCGCGAAGGCGCTGCTGGTGGACCGGGACGTGCTGGGCGCGGCACAGCAGTCCGGGGACGTGCTGGCGGCCAACGCGGCGCTGATGGACGCGTTCAACACCGACGTCCGCCCGATGCTGGCCCAGCTGCGCGCCGACGACGGCCGCGACCCGGACCCGATCGCGGCCTACCACCGCTCCGGCTACTTCGAGCGGATCAGCGCAGACCGAACCGGCGGCGTCCAGGCCGGCTGGGGCGCCTAGCAAGGCGAGGTCTCAAGCTAGTCATCAGGGGTGTCTCACGCCCCTCGAGACACCCCTGATGACTAGCTTGAGAAACGCAACCTCAGAGGCGGCGGATGACCGAGACGACCTTGCCGAGGACGACGGCGTCGTCGCCGGGGATCACCGGATAGTTCGGGTTCTGCGGGACCAGCTCGACGTGGCCGTCACGCCGCTGGAACGTCTTGACCGTGGCCTCACCGTCGATCATGGCAGCGACGATCTCCCCGTTCTCCGCGACCGGCTGCCGGCGGACCACCACGACGTCGCCGTCGCAGATCGCCGCGTCGATCATCGAGTCGCCCTTGACGTTCAGCGCGAACAGCTCGCCGTGCCCGACCATCCCGGCCGAGACGACCAGGTGATCGGTCACGTGCTCCTCGGCCAGGATCGGCGCACCGGCCGCGATGTCACCGAGCACCGGGATCGTCACCGCCGGATGGCTCACGGCCGCGACCGGCGCGGCACTGTCGCGTACGTTCACGGCCCGCGACCCGTGTGGCTCGCGCCGCAGCAGACCGTGGCGTTCCAGCACCTTGAGGTGGTGCGCCACCGACGACGGCGAGACCAGCCCGACGGCCGCGCCGATCTCGCGCACCGTCGGCGGGAAGCCCCGCTCGCGCACCGAGTCGCGGATCGCCGCGAGAATGCGCTCCTGCTTGGCCGAGATCCGCGGCCGATCCTCGCCCTCACCGACATCGACGCTCATGTCGGCACCTTACCCCACGATTAGATCAGATGTACGAATCGTGACCGGATCCGCACGTTCGGGGGACCCCGCGGATCAGCGCACGAAGAGCAGGAACAGACCCGCCCAGGTGCACCCGATCATGAACAGCACCAGCGGCAGCTCGTCGGCGAGCGTGACCAGCAGCGGCCGGGCCGGGCGGACACCGGTCACGGCGGCACCGGCCGGTACGACGGGCCGGGCGGCGGTCAGCGCCGCGTCGTGGGCGACGATCACGCCGAGCACGTGTCCCAGCAGGATCAGGGCGACCTGCGCACCGGCGATCACCGACGGGATCGGGACCACGTCCCAGGTGGCGTCCGGCGCCGGCCCCCACTGATGGATCAGCAGCAGGAACCCGCGCGGCGCCTCGACGATCAGCAGCGACAGGTAGTGGGCGAGCGTGTAGCCGACCGCGATCGGGATCAGCGAGGCGGTCACGTCCAGGCCACCGGCGGTCCTGCGTACGGCGGCGAACACCCCGGCGCAGACCACCACGAGCGCGGCCGTCGCGTAGAGCGCGCCATGCCCGGCCCGCTGGGTGAACCCGGCCCACGCCGGCGAGCCGGACGCGCTGTCGAACACCGTCGAGCCCCACCAGACCGCCACGAACGCGGCCGCACCGGCCCCGCCCGTCGACGAGCCGGCCGCGGCGAGCCCGCTGAGCGGGGTACGCCACCGCACGGGGCTGAGCCGGCCGGCGAGCTCGGAGTACACCTCGAAGCAGTCCCCGCGGGCGAACCACTCCTCACCGCGCAGCGCGGCCATCCCGAGCTGCACGATCGCGTACCCGAGCAGAGCACCCCCGATCACCGCCGGGGTGGTCCGGTGCGGCGCGACCAGCTCGAACCAGACGAAGGCCAGCAGCCACAGCGCGGCCGGCCACCCGCCTCGCCCGGTGCCCGGCCGTACTCCGGGACGCGGCAGCCGCAGCAGCCGGAACAGCGTGCGCAGCGGGTTGACCGCCCGCCACACCGGCCCGAACAGCACGCTGACCGGCACCAGCCCGACCCACAGCCAGACGAACAGCGCGTGCGCCGCCGGGTTTTCCGCGTCCTGCGGCCCGGCCAGCGCGTTCCCGACCAGATAGACGGCGAGCAGAAGCACCACACCGCGCACGACAGGCAACCACATTTTGGTACGCAGTGAGCGCGGGGTGGCGCCGCCCAGCCGGGGCTTCGTCCACCACAGCGCCGCGATCAGGAAGGACAGCACCACGGTGGCCGCGCCGGCCTGCAACACCAGGTCGAGCGGCAGCGGCAGATCCGACGAGCTCCCTACCCCGTGGGCGAGGGGGCTCACTTCACTTCGAGCTGCAGCAGCAGCGTGTCGGGGTGCGCCTCGACGTCGAAGAGGCCGGCCCGGGACGCGACGAAGACGATGCAGGTGGGCTGGCCGGGCGTGACCGGGTATTCCAGGTCGTAGCCGTGCACGTGGATGTCGGCGGCGGCGTCCACCGAGACGCCGAGCCGGACCTGGCTGCCGAGCGGCACGCTGACCCGCTGCGGCGCGGGCTCGGCCTTGCCGGCGCGCAGCGCGGCGTTCGCCACCACCTGCTCCGGTGACGCGGACCCGCAGGCGGCCGGGGTGGCGGCCTGCGCGGCCGGTGCCGCCGTGCACCCGGGCAGCAGGGCGAGCGCGGCCAGCAGGAACGGCACGATCCGCAGCGACCGGCGACCGGTGCCGACCGGCTCCACCGGCGTGACCTCGGAGACCGGGGTGCCGGCCAGCGGCATCGGCATCGACGGCGGTGCCGCGGGCGCGCGCCGGCGGGTCAGTGCCAGTACGCCGAGCTGCGCGAAGATCGCGATCGAGGCGGACGACACCACCAGCACGAACGCCGCGAACAGCGCGGTGCCGGAGACCAGGCTCTCCGCGGTCATCAGGGTGTTGACGCCGAGCAACGCCGGCCCGGCCAGCAACACCGACGACACCAGCAACACCAGACCGGTCAGCACCCTCATGCCCACTCCCTCGCGACCGCACGCGGCGGGTCGTAACGGACACAACCCGCGGGCCGGCCGGAGACTTCCGTGTGCGGTGACATCATGCGGGTTCCTCGACGGCGGCACGCTGCGCCAGCGTGCGCAGCACCGACGCGCCGGCCACCGCGACACCCGCGCCCAGGCCCAGGGCCAGCACCACCAGCACCCGCTCGGCCACCGCCGGCCCGGCGAACGGCAGCACCGCCCGGTGGAACGAGGTCACATCCGGGAGGACGAAGATCGCGGTCAGCGCGGCGCCGGCGCAGACCGCGAGCAGGCCGGCCGGGCGGCCGCGCAGCACCGTGACCACGCCGCCCAGGATCAGCGGCCAGCTCAGCAGGTTGATGCCGGCCGCGCTGAGGAACGTCCCGGCGGCCGGCGCCGACTCGACCGCCAGCGTGGAGCCGGTGACGTGCACGATCGACGCGGCCATCGCGACTCCGCCGGACGCGGCCAGCAGCAGGTCGGCCCGGTGCAGGCGACGAGCGATCACGGGTACGGCCACGGCCGTCACGATAGCCAGCGCCCACCAGGGCAGCGGGTTCGGCGGGCGCTCGCCGGTCAGCACCCCGCTGACGATGACCGTGGTGCCGCGGGCGTCGACGGTCAGCGACCAGTCCGCCGTACGATCAGGTTTGATGTTTTTGCCCTCGGGAGCGGACCGTGAGTCTGCCCAGGTCAGGACGTTGCCGGAGGCAACGGTGGCCGGAGTGCCGGCGCCGCCGCCACCACTGACCGTGACCGGACCGCCGGTGTTGTTCGTCAGCCGCAGCTTCGCGCCGTCCTCGATCGCGACCACCTGGAGCCCGGCGATCGCCGGTGTGACGGTCACCACCCGGCTGCGCGCGTCCGTCGCCACCAGGCCACCGGCGTGCGCCGCCGCCGGCCCGGCCGAGCCCAGCACGAGCGCCGCGGCCACCGCCGTCAGCACCGCGAGACGCCGGAGCGGGGCGGCGGCCGGCCGGTTCACTCCGGCTGCAGGTACTGGATGCTGCGGACGACCAGGACCGTCGCGGCACCGGTCAGCGCGCTGAAGGTGAGCAGGCCGCTGACCATGTGCACGTTCCAGCCCACCGTGCCGGTCACGCTCTGCCCGACGGCCAGCACCGCGCCCCACACGATCGGCGGGGCGAGCAGGCCCAGCGCGATCCAGCGCGCGGTCACCGGCAGCTTCACGAACCGGTTCGCCACCCGCAGCAGCAGCTCGACGATCGGCGCGGCGATCGCCACGGTCAGCTGCGGCCACCAGGCGTCCTCGGAGTCGAACATCAGGTGCATGAGCAGCGCGGGAATGGCGACCAGCGCGCTCGCCAGGCCGATCGGCAGACGCCAGCGGCGGCCGATCATCAGGATCGGGGCCAGCAGCAGCACGGTGCTGAACAGGTAGCCGTGCACCAGCTGGCCGTCGGTGGAGAAGACCAGCGGGTCGTCGTCGCCGCTGCCCAGGTGGCGGAAGCCGAGCGCGCTGGCGTGCAGCGAGTAGATGTGCAGCGGCAGCACCGAGAAGAGTGCGGAGATCGCGACCAGGAACCCGCCGCCGACGCTGAGCGTGCGGCCCGGGCTGGTGGCGAGCATCAGCGCCGGGCCCATGGCGACCAGCACCATGCCCAGGATGATCAGCTCGTGGCTGGGGCTGACGAAGATCTCGAGGTTCTTCTCGATGCCGAAGATGTTGTGCCAGAGGGTGTCCACGCCGCCGCCGACCAGCAGCGCCGCCATGCCGCCCATCGGGATGCGCAGGGCGTTGGGCAGGGCGAGCAGGCTCCGGTACGTCGGGATCGCCGGCAGCCGCGACCTCATGATCCAGAGGAGGGTGAAGCCGGACGCCGCGATGCCCGAATACAGCACCCCGTGCCAGGGCGTCCAGAACGTCTCCAGCTCCGGTGTGGTGGCGTGCGCGTACGCGTCGAGCTGCAGCCCGATCACCAGCCAGGCACTCGCGATCAGCAGCACCCAGCGTTCCCGCGCGGTGAACGCGGCGATGCCCGCGGTCGTGCCCTCGACGGGCTGCGGCCGCTCCACGGACGTAGTCACGTTTCCCCCTCTGAAAGAACCGGCGACAGCAACCTACATCGCCGGTGTTACATGGATCGATCAGATACTGGACCGACCCGCCACAATGGTGCGCCAGTCGCTAAACGATCAATTGACGGCATGACGGTCACCTCCCGAAGTTCCTTAAAATCTGTACCGATAAGGTGTGTTCCGTGGCGAACCTACGGGCGACACAGAAGTTGATGACACGACGACTTCTCCTGGACCACGGGCTGGCACTCTTTCAGGACAAGGGGTACGCGGCCACCACCGTCGACGAGATCGCGGCCTCGGCCGGCACCACCCGCACCACCTTCTACCTGCATTTTCCGTCCAAATCGCAGCTGATGCAGGCACTCGTCGAAGACCTCGACGACATCCGGACCGCCGACGACGACCCGCCGCTGGCCGAGGTGGTCGCGCGGGGCGACCGGGCGCTGATCGAGCAGTGGCTGAACCGGAAGTTCGACCAGTGGGGCGCGGTCCGGGCTCACCTGGTGGCGGCGTACCAGGCCGCCGCGATCGAACCGGAGATCAAGGCGACGGTGGAGACGTGGTTCGAGGCGGTCACGAGCGCCCTGCACGAGGGCCTGGACCGGGCCGGCCGCTTCGACGCGGCCAGCCGCCCGGTCCGTTCGATGCTGGCCTTCGGCCAGTTCGAGTACGTCGCCCGCCGCTGGCTGAGCACCGGCTGGACCGTCGACCGCACCATCTGCCTGCGAACCCTGTCCGACTCCTGGTGCCACCTGCTGGCGGGCTGACCCACTCCGGCCTCAACTGCCCGCGCCGCACCTCCACGCCGCGCCGCGCCGCACACCCGCGCCCTCCACGCCGCGCCCTCCACGCCGCGCCCTCCGCTCTCGGCGCCGCGTCCTCAGTCGCGGAGGGTGAGTTGTTCCTCGAGGTGGAAGATCTGGTCGAGGACCAGCATGCCCTCGTCGGGGCGGAGTTCGCCCAGCACCGGGAAGAACTCGGCCATCGCGGCCTGCCAGCGGGCGTTGACCTCGGTGCGGGCCATCGCCTCCTGCGCGGCGGCGAAGTCGTCGGTCTCCAGCGTGCCGACCAGCAGGCCGTCCGGGCGCAGGAACAACCGGTAGTTCCGCCAGCCGGTCGCGTGCAGGGCGCTCAGCATCTCCGGCCAGACGGCGGCGTGCGCCGCCCGGTACGCGTCCAGCTTGCCGGGGTCGACCTGGAGCGTGAAGCAGACGTGAGCCATCAACATCCTCCCCTGCGCGGCACCGGAATGAAACGTATCACCGATTAGGGTCCGGCTCGTGATCTACTACGTGGACGACGAGGACGTTCCCGGACTGCCGTGGTCCCCGGCGCGGGTCCTGACGGACCTGTTCGACGAGATCGACCGGATGAGCGCGGTTGTCGGCGCCCGGGGGAAGCTGCCGTACATCGGGATGATCCGGGACATGGCCTACCCGTTCATCGGTATCGACGACGACGGCGTCTTCCACTGGATCGCCATCGAACGGAACATCGAGGTCGGACACCGCCAGACCGCCGACCGGGGCGAGATCCTCTATTGGGCGCTGGAGGACACCACGTCCGTGCTGGCGAGCAACTGGAAGCTGGAACACCCACGCCGCGGCCAGGAGCAGCGTGTCACCGGATGGATCAGGCAGTTCGACCTGCTCTACAAGCTGAATCCGGCCTGGGCGCAGCGTTGCCGCCAGGAACTGGCCGACACCCTCGGCGATGTCCCCGACGCCGGGATCCCGCCCCTGCCCGGACCGGTCTGACGCTGGCCACCCCGGCCCTGGTCAGCACGTGGAGTGGAACAGGCCGCCGACCGGGGCCGAGCCGGCCAGGTTGTTGTAGATCTGGACGGCCTCGGTGGTCTCGGCGACGTGGACCTCGACGTCCCGCTGGCGCAGCAGCTCCAGGGTGGCCGGGTCGACCTGCAGCACCAGGTCCATCCCCCGGGACAGCACCAGCACGGTGGCGCCGTGGTCCAGCAGCTCCGCGACGTCGGCGGGCTGGATGCCGGGGTCGTGCCTGGTCCCGGTCTCGGCCCAGTCCCACGGCCGGCCGCCGCCCGGCCAGAGCTTGAAGTCCTTGCCCGCCGCCAGCCCCTCGATCTCCATCTTTCCCCACGACACCGCGAGGATCCTCGGCGAATCCGCCATCGTTCCCACCTCCGTCACGTCTGAGTCTGCCGCTCGGGGTCCCACTCGGCACGCTCCCAGGCCGCCTCGAACTCGTCCCGGCCGACCTCCTGCCCGACCAGCTCCGGGTCGTAGAGGTCGACGACCGGCGGGTTGATCGGCCAGTCCTCCGCATCGTTCTTGATCCACGGACCGTCCTCGGCGAGCAGTACCTCGCGCAGCCGCCGGCCGTCGGCGCCGATCTCCATCAGGTACAGCTCCGGATCGCCCTCGTCCCACGGGCGGCGCAGGTACACGATCTCCCGGTCGGCGAACGCCCCGAAGCCCGGCCGGCCCCGCTGCGCGTCACGTTCCGCCCGCAGATCGTCAAGCCCCTCCGGCATGACCGGCGCGTCGATGTCCACCTCCTCGATGTCCGGGTCCCGCACGGCCCGCTCCAGCGACTCGGCGTCCGACTCGACCGCGACGTCGCGGAACGTCTCCCGGATCTCCCGCACCGACCGGGCGTGGATCCACCACCAGAGCCCGCCCATCCCGTAGTCGTGGATCACGAGAAACCGCTGCTTGCCACCCACCTCGTCCATAGATTCCGATCATTCCAGTACGCCGGCCGCGGCCTGCAGCGCCTCGGCCAGCCGCGCCGCCGCCGGCGGCAGCGGTTGGTGCAGCCAGGCCAGCATCATCTGCCGGCCCTCGTCCGACCCGCCGCGGACCGGCAGCACCCGGACGCCGTCCGGCACCGTCCCGGCCAGCACCGGCGGGATCGTGGTGAGCCCGCACCCGGCCGCCACCAGGTGCAGCTTGGCCAGCCAGTCCCGGGCGACGTGAGCGATCACCGGCCGCTCGTCCAGCCCGGGCCAGACCCCCATCAGCCGCTCGTCACCGGAACTGTGCCCGGCGATCCACTCCTGTCCGCGCAGCTGCGCGACGTCGATCGCGGAGCCACCGGCCAGCGGATGGTTCGCCGGCACCGCGACCATCAGACTCCGATCGGTCAGCACCCGCGTCCGCAACGGCGGCATCCCGGCATCCGGCAGCCCATGCCGCCGCCGACGCGTTCCGGCATCCGGCAGCCCATGCCGCTGCCCAGGCGTTCCGGCATCCGGCGGACCGATCCCCTGCCCAGGCATTCCGGCGTCCGGCGGACCGAGCGGTGTCGTGGTGGCGATCACCGCCAGGTCCAGGCTGCCCGCGCGCAGGGCACGGATCAGCGCGGGCGTGGCGGCCTCCCGGGTGGTCACGGTCACCCCCGGATGCGTGCGGCGCAGGTCGGCCAGTGCGCGCGGCACCAACCCGGCACCGGCGCTGGTGAACCACCCGAGCCGCACCGCGCCGTCCGGACCGGGCAATCCGGCCAGCTCGTGTGCCGCCGCCTCGATCTGCTCGGCCACCGCGACCGCGCGCCGCAGCACGATCCGCCCCGCCGCGGTGACACGCACCCCGTCGTGCCGCCGCTCCAGCAGGTCCGCCCCCACGGCCCGCTCGAGCGCCGCAATCTGCCGGGACACTGCCGACTGCGTATAGCCCAACGCCACGGCGGCCGCGGTGAAACTCCCGCGCTCGGCCACCGCCCGGAACACCCGCAAAGCTACCAAGGACGCGTCGGTGATCGCCATGACGATTACTCATACCAGGTATGAGTAAATCTCGTTGGCGGCATCCGGCGGCACCGGCCTAGCGTGGTCGCATGACTACACGTATCGCCCTGGTCACCGGGGCTACCCAGGGGCTCGGCACGGCGCTGGTGGCGGGCCTCGGCCAGCGGATGAAACCCGCCGACACCGTCTATCTGACCGGCCGCGACGCGGCCCGGGTGAGCGCGGCCGTCGCCGCGCTCCCGGAGACCACCGCGGAGGTCCGCGGCGCGGTGCTGGACGTGTCCGACCCCGCGTCGGTCACCCGGCTCGCCGCCGAGCTGGAGCACCGCCACGGCGGGGTCGACGTGGTGTTCGGCAACGCGGTGATGCGGGTCGGCCCGGATGACGACCCCCGTGCGATCGTCGAGGAGTACACGGAGGTCAACAACTTCGGCACCACCCGGGTGCTGCGGGCCTTCGCTCCCCTGCTGCGCGACGGCGGCCGGCTGATCGTGGTGGCCAGCTCGCTCGGCACTCTCACGTTCCTGGCACCGGTGCTGCACCGGCACTTCGACGGCCTGTCCTCGCTGGACGCCGTCGACACCGCCACCGCCGGCTGGCGTGACCAGGTCCGCGACGGCAGCGCACGGGCCGGCGCCTGGCCGGGCTTCGTCAACATCCCCTCCAAGATCGCCCAAGTCGCGGCGGTCCGCGCGCTCGCCCGGCAGCGCCGGTCCTCCGACACCGAGCGCGGCATCCTGGTGGCCGCCGTCTGCCCCGGCATGATGAACACGCCGACCTCGGCCCTGTGGTGGGACGTCAGCGCCGCGCCGTCCCCGGAGCAGGCGGCCGTTCCGCTGCTGTCGCTCGCCCTCGACCCGATCAAACCCGACCACTACGGCGAGCTGATCCGCGACGGAGCGGTCCTCCCATGGCACCCGGCCTCCTGATCCCCGGCGGCTCCGGGTTCGCCGGCCGCCGTCGCCACGAGGGCCGGGCCGCCTGGCCGCAGTCACCGCAACGCCCGGTCGCCCGGCTTCAGCCGCCGTGATGCGCCATCGCCAGCCGCGGCCACCCTGGCACCTGGCCGCCTGATCTCGGCCTCCGCGACGTGCTGTTTCCCGACCGCGGCTGCCTTGGCTTTGGCCCTGGTTACCTGACCGCAGTCGCCATGAGGCGCTGTCTCCGACCGCGGCTGTCCTGACAGCCGGGGGCCTGAGCTCAGCCGCCAGCGCCGGCTTCGTGAGCGCTCACGGCCGGGGACGCGGGGTCGGGGCGAGCGCCCAGGGCTTTCAGCCGGGTGTCGTCCAGGCCGAGGCTTCGCAGGTGCGCCAGGTCGGCGGCGAAAACGGGCGGCCCGGCCGGAGCTGGCTCGGAGGTGCCCGGCTCGGGCAGACCCGGCTCAGGCAGACCCGGCGCGGGGAAGGGCTGCTCGGGGAAGGGCGGCGCTGGGGGTCATGGGTCGAGGTTGAGGAGGGCCAGGACGTGCAGGGTGTGGTGGAGCACCGCGGCGAGGTCCGCAGGGGTGATCCAGCGGTGGGACGGCTCCACGATGAAGAGTTCGTCGCCGAGGACGGTCCAGGGCGGGATCTCGCCGTGCAGGGTGGCCCAGCGCAGCTCGGGGCGGTGCAACCGGGGCGAGTCACCGACGTACTGGAAAGGCAGTCGCCATGCCATCGACGGCGCCGGACGGGGCAGCTTCAGCACCACGAAGATCGCCCAGCCCTCGCGGTCCCGGACCGCGCCGGCGAACGCCGCGCCCGAGAAACGCACGCGGCCCGCGGCGATCGGGAGGCCGTCGACCTTCCGGGTCCAGGCGGTTTCGACCACCGCGCGGCCCTGCTGCAGGCCCTGCCACGGCCAAGCCCGGGTGCGCGGATCGATCGGGCTCCAGCCCGCGCCCTCGACCGCACGGGTCATCCGGCGGCGCCGGTGCCGCCGGACGAGAAGCGCGGCGGCCGTCGCACCGGCCACGCCGGTGACCAGGGCGCCCAGGGCGATCCGGGGGTGCAGGACGAGCCACGTGCCCAGCAGGTACCGCAGGCCGAGCAGCGCCGCGCCGAACGGCACGAACACGGCGAGGCCGCGCAACCACCGCTGGGTCGTCTCCACCGCTCAGCAGCGCTCCATCGATCAACAGAGTAGGAGGTCACGGCGACCGGCTCAGCCCTCGCACAGCCTCCTCCGGTGAGAATCCGCACGTGAGTGGTCATTTTCACGGCATACGGGTATGCGGAAGTGCGCTGTACTAAGCGGACGGACTCGGACGGGAGCAGGCAATGACTCAGCTAGGTCACCGCCAACGTGTGGTCGTGGTGGGAGCCGGTTTCGGCGGGCTCTTCGCGATCAAGGCGCTGCGCAAGGCTCCGGTGGACATCACCCTGATCAACGGCACGACATATCACCTCTTCCAGCCGCTGCTCTACCAGGTGGCGACGGGGATCCTGTCCGAGGGCGAGGTCGCCCCGCCGATCCGCGAGGTGCTGCGGCGGCAGGAGAACGTGGACGTCCGCCTCGGCTGGGTGAAGGACGTCGACATCGAGAACAAGGTCGTCTCGGTCGCCGGGCCGGGCATCGACTACACCGTGGAGTACGACACGCTGATCGTGGCGGCCGGCGCTTCGCAGTCGTACTTCGGCAACGACCAGTTCGCCGACCACGCGCCCGGCATGAAGAGCATCGACGACGCGCTCGAGCTGCGCGCCCGGATCTTCGGCGCGTTCGAGGTGGCCGACCTGCAGACCGACCCGGAGGCGATCCAGCGCTGGCTGACCTTCGTGGTGGTCGGCGCCGGCCCGACCGGCACCGAACTGGCCGGGCAGATCGCCGAGCTGGCCCACCGGAACCTGCCGGGGCAGTACAAGCACATCGACCCGCGGAAGGCCCGGATCATCCTGGTCGACGCGATCGGGGCGGTGCTGAACACGTTCGGCGACCACCTGTCGGCGGGTGCGCAGCGGCAGCTGGAGAAGCTCGGCGTCGAGGTGAAGCTGAACACCAAGGTGGTCGGCGTCGATGCGACCGGCATCGAGGTCGAGGACGCGAACGGCCGGCACCGGATCCCGTCGGTGACCAAGGTGTGGGCGGCCGGGGTGGCCGCGCCGCCGCTGGCCCGCAAGCTGGCCGAGGCGGCCGGCGCCGAGACCGACCGGGCCGGACGGGTGCTCGTGGAGAAGGACACCACGCTGCCCGGGCACCCGGAGATCTTCGTGCTCGGCGACATGATGAACCTGGCCGGCGCGGACGGTAAGCCGCTGCCCGGGGTGGCGCAGGTGGCCATCCAGAGCGGCCGGCACGCCGCCGACCAGATCAAGCGGCGGCTCGGCGGCAAGGAGACCGGGCAGGCGTTCACGTACTTCGACAAGGGCAGCCTGGCGACGATCTCCCGGTTCTCCGCGGTGGCCAGCATCGGCAAGGTGCGACTGTCCGGCTTCCCGGCCTGGGTGGTGTGGATGCTGGTGCACCTGCTCTACCTGGTCGGCTTCAAGAACCGGGTGACCGCGGTGCTGCACTGGGCGGTCAGCTTCGTCGGGCGCGGGCGGGCCGAGCGGGTGGCGACACAGCAGCAGGCGTTCGCGCGGCGGGCGATCCGGGCCTACGGCGACCCGTTCGAGCGGGAGCGTGCGGAGGCCGCCGACGCACCGGCACCCCGGACGGACGAGCAGGCCGCGCAGGCCACCCCGGTGGACCACGACCAGGCGCCGCAAACTCCGGCCACGCCGGCGAAAGCCGAGCCGGCGAAGACCGAGCCGACGACAACCGAGTCAGCAAAGACCGAGCCGGCGACAGCCGAGTCGGGGAAGACCGCACCGGAGCAGGCCGTGGACGAGCAGGTCGCGGACGAGCGGGAGCCGCTGAGCGTTCGGGAGTGATCTTCGCCGGTGGGAGGGCGGCGCATGGGAGCGTGCCCACCCGGGCATGTAGGACGACATGCGCCGACCTCTCCTTCCGGCCCTGCTGGCCACCACCCTGCTGCTCACCGCCGCGTGCAACGACCACGACGAGAAGGGGCAACCCTTCGCCGATCACGACGACGCGGCCCGGGTCGTCACCGGCGGCAGTGTCGGCGACCACGACCGGGCCACCTTCGCGGTCATCTCCGGCGCGGACGTGGTCCGGGTGCGCGCCGCCGACCTGGGTGGTGACCTCTACCGGGTCTCCACCGCCGACGACGCCAAGGTCCGTCCGTCGGTCCGGCTCGACGGCGACACCGTCTACGCGGGCCTGGCCGACACCGGTGACCCGGGCCCGGCCCTGGTCACCGCGGAACTCAGCAACGCCGTGCACTGGCAGCTCCGGTTCGACGGTGGTGCCAAGGAGGAGTCCGCCGATCTGACCGGCGGCAAACTCACCGGCGTGAGCTTCGTCGCCGGCACCAGCCTGGCCGACGTCACCCTGCCCGCCGCGCAGGGCACGATCCCGGTCACGCTCGGTGGCGGCGCGAGCCAGGTCAGCGTGCACCTGACCGGTGATGCGCCGGTCCGCGTACGAGTGGGTGGGGGTGCCGCGACCGTGACCATCGACGGCGTTCGTCGTTCCGGGATCGCCGGAGGCACCGATTTCACCCCGTCCGGTTGGGGCACGGCGACCGACCGTTACGACATCGATCTCACGTCAGGTGTATCGACCCTGACCGTCGACCGGCGGTAACCAGAAGTTCGATCATTAGGTAGCGTGTACCGGCCCCGTCAGGAAGAGAAGAGGCCCCGATTGATGCCGGTCACCGCCGCGACCGTTCTCGCCGCTCGGCAGCCGGCAATGGCCCCGGTCTTCGGGACCCTCACCCTCTTCACCGGCCGGATGGGGTCGGGCAAGAGCACCCTGGCCCTGCAGAACGCGTTCAACCGCCGCCAGGCCGGTCGGCCCGGCGTGCTGCTGACCAGCCAGGACCGGGCCGGCGAGGGGATCATGTCGTCGCGCCTGGGTGTGACTGCGGACGCCATCGAGGTGGATCCGGAGATGGACCTGGTCGCGATGGTCACCGAGCGGGTGCCGGCCGGCGGTTTCGTGATCGCCGACGAGGCGCAGTTCCTCACCCCGGCGCAGGTCGAGCAGCTGGCCTGGGCGGCCGACGAGATGGCCGTCGACATCGACTGCTACGCGATCATCACGGACTTCCTGTCCCGGCTGTTCCCGGGCGCGCAGCGGCTGGTCGAGCTGGCTGACGTGATCACGCCGCTGCAGGTCGAGGTGACCTGCTGGTGCGGACGGCCGGGCCGGCAGAACGCCCGGATCGTCGGCGGCGAGGTGGCCCGGGCCGGCGCGCAGGTCGCGGTCGGCGACACCACCGAGACGTCCGCGGTCTCCTACCGGGTGCTGTGCCGCCGCCACTGGCGCAGCGGCGAGCCCGGCCCGATCTGATCCTTGCGCGCCGCCGACTCGCTGACCACCTGCGGTCCGCGCGGCGGGGCACAGTGGCAGGAAGCGGCGGGCAGACCGGTCAGCGCGGCGGGATCGGCAGCGGCGACTGCGGCTTGGTCACCGCGAACGCGAACGTCGTCTTGATCGACGCCAGTGCCGGGATGGACCGCAGCTCCCGCCGCAGCAGGTCCTCGTACGCCGCGAAGGACTGGATGACGATCTTGACGAGGTAGTCGTCGTCCCCGGCCAGCAGGTATGCCTCGACCACCTCGGGGATCGTCCGCAGCCGCTCCTCGACCTCGTCGACCACTGCCGAGCCGTGCGAGATCAGGGTCAGCCGGGCGAACGCGGTGATCGGCAGCCCGAGCGCGTCCTGGGACAGCACCGCGGCGTACCGCTCGATCACGCCGGACTCCTGGAGCAGCCGCACCCGCCGCAGGCAGGGTGACGGGGACAGCCCGACCCGGTCGGCCAACTCCTGGTTGGTGAGGCGGCCGTCCCGCTGCAACTCGAGCAGGATCCGGCGGTCGATGGCGTCCAGGCTCTCCACGTAGCAGATTCTGCCACTGCGGGCCTTTCCCGTGGCAGAACTAGCAATCGCGTGCCAGCCGATTGTTCCTAGCCTTTCCCCCAACGACCAGGGGGAGGGAATCGCTCGTGCAGCGTCATCGAGGCGTGGCCGCACTCGCCGCGGCCGTGGTCCTGTGGGCATCGTTCGCGCTCACCATCCGCGGGATCGGCGCCTCCGGCCTGACGCCGGTCGACGCCGCGTTCCTGCGGTTCGTCACCCCGGTGCTCCTGCTCGCGCCGTGGCTGCCCCGTGCGCTGCGCGCGGTCCGCCGGGAACGCCCCGGGGTGGTGGTCGCGCTCTGCCTCGCCGGGTTGCCGCACTTCCTGCTCTCCGCGCTCGGCGGGCGCCTGACCACGGCGGCCCTGGTCGGGCTGCTGCTGCCCGGGTCGGTGCCGCTGTTCGTGGCGGTCATCCTGGCCGTCACCCGCGGCGAACGGGTTCGCGGCCGGCGGCTGATCGCGCTGACCGCGATCGTGCTCGGCATCGCGGCGACCGCCGTGCTGACGACGGCCGGTGCGACGACCACCGGGATCGGGGTGCTGCTCGCGGCCGGGTTCGTGTGGGCGGTCTACACGATCGGGCTCGGCCGGACACGACTGGATCTGATCAGCGTCGTGCTGGTGATCTGCACGCCGTCGGCAATGGTCGCCGCCGCGCTGGAGGTCACCGGCGCCCTGCCGGTGAACCTGAGTTCCGCCCCGGTGTCGCACCTTGCCCTCTTCGTCGTTCTGCAAGGTGTCGGGACCGGCATTTTTTCAACCCTGAGTTATGTGTACGCGGTCCGCAGGCTCGGCAGCGGCATCCCGGCGGTGACCGGCGCGATCAGCCCGGTGCTGACCACGGTCCTGGCCGTGCCGCTGTTCGGTGAACCGATCACGGCCGGGGTGGTCGTCGCTCTGGCGCTGGTCGTGGGCGGAGTGATCACCTACAACGTGAAACCGCGAGAAAAGGCCGGGTCAGCATTTGCCGGTCCCCCACCAGCGGCAGGCCACCGTCCACATGTCCGCGGTCTGCAACCGCACCTCACCACCGGCGTCGTCGAGCACCCGGCGGCCGCCGGCCAGCTGCACCTCCAGTGACTCGCCCGGCTGCAGGACCGTGCTCTCCTCGAACCGGTGCTGGTACCGGCTGACCACCGCGTGCCCCTGCAGGTCGACCGGCTGGTCGCTGGTGTTGACCACCTCGATCTTCTCCACCCCGGCGTACTTCACCCGGAGGGTGACCTTGCCGGTCAGCGGGCTGCCGCAGTGCACCCGGCACGGGTAGAGCATCGCCCGCCGCAGGTCGCCCTGCGGGTCGAAGAGGTACGCGCCGTCGCCGACCGAGTGGCCCAGCGGGTCGACGTTCGTGAAGATCGGCGCGGTCAGTCCCCAGTACTTGTCGGTCGCGGTGTCGGTGCCCTTGCCGACGTGCACGTAGACCGCGCCGCCCGCGGGCACCTCGGTGCCGGCCGCAAACGTGTACCGGCGCAGCCCGGAGTCCCGCACCCACCAGCCACCGATCGGGACCGGCTGGGCGCCGGTGTTGCCGATCCGGACCCACTCGCCGTTCAGGTTGGTCGCGTCGTCACCGTCCGCGTCGCTGTTCGCCCAGACGGTCAGCTGGGCGTCCTGGGCCGGCCCGGTACCGCAGTAGTCGTCGTCCCACATCAGGTTCTTCTCGGCCGCCGCGTTCGCCTCGGCCAGCTCGTACGCCGAGTCCCAGGCCCACTCGCCGGCGAACGGGAGCCACAGGGCGTACCCGTGTCGTACCAAATCTTCGCCGATATCCCGCCACTTACCATTGATCTTGACCGACATCGATCGCAGTGGCCGGCTGCGGCTCTGGCTGCCGGACTTCTGAGCGGTCATCCGGACCACGCCCTTGCCCGCCTTGACCAGCTGCTCGACCCGGGCGGTCGCCTCGATCGCGTGGCAGTCGCCGCGGCGCTTGGCCGGCTGCGGCGAGTAGACGTGCTGCTCCATGGCCTGCACGCCGATCAGCCGGATCGAGCGCGGGGTCCTCGTGCCGTCGCCGTTCACGTCGACCAGCAGCGTGTCGCCGTCGGCCACCCAGGAGACCTTGCCGGTCCAGACCGAGCAGCGGGGGCTCCCGGCACCGGGGCGGCAGGCGGTGGTGGCGGCTTCGGCGGGGG
>NZ_LLZH01000030.1:0-20070 GCF_001509495.1 Actinoplanes awajinensis subsp. mycoplanecinus
TGGCTGGCTGCCAGGGGTGTCTCGCCAGGCTGGAGACACCCCTGGCGGCCCCTCGGGCACTGACATCATCGGGCCGTGCAGGAAACCGCATTCCCCGTGCTAAGAACGTTTCATTTCATCGTTGACTGACGATTGACGCCCGTGCAATGCTGCGTCAACGCATTGAAAATCACTGATTTACATAGCCCCGGACAACACCCACCGGCGGCGTTGCACCCTCATGTCTTGAAACGTTATAAAGCACGGGAGGCGTCATGGCGGTCAGCAGGCGAACACTTCTCCGGGGCGGTCTGGCCGGGCTCGCCCTCGCCGGGACGGGCGCGGCGGCCACCGGGTGCGGCGACTCCGGGGACGACGGTAAGACGCTGCGCTTCGCCTGGTGGGGCAGCGAGGAACGGGCCAAGGTCACGCAGAAGGTGGTGGACCTGTTCCACACCAAGCACCCGGACATCACCATCAAGACCACGTACGCGGCGTTCGACCCGTACTTCCAGAAGCTGGCCACCGAGATGAGCGGTGGCAACGCCCCGGACGTGCTGCAGATGAGCGAGCGCTACGTCCGCGAGTACGCCGAGCGCAACACCCTGCTCGACCTCACCCCGCACATCGGCTCGAAGGTGCAGACCGCCGACCTGGAGCAGAAGCTGTTCACCTCCGGCAACATCGGCGACAAGACGTACGGGCTGCCGATGGGCCAGACCACCCACGTGCTGCAGTACGACGCCGCGCGCTGGACCGAGGCCGGCGCGAAACTGCCCGCCGACGGCTGGACGTGGGACGACCTGCGCGACGCGAGCGCGAAGGTCTCCGCGAAGTTCGGCCCGAAGGTCAGCGGGCTCAGCGACCCGTTCGGCATCGAGGACTGGTTCGGCGACTGGCTGCGCCAGCAGGGCAAGGACCTCTACACCGCGGACGGCAAGCTCGGGTACACCGAGGCCGAGGTGGTCCGCTGGTGGCAGATGGCCGTCGACTTCAAGAACGCCAAGGCGCTCACCCCGCCCGCGGTCACCAGCAACACCACGAACACCCCGTTCCCGCGCAAGGAGTCCACTGCCGAGTTCTGCCCGGACTCGACGGTCGGGATGACCTCGTGGGAGACGTACGGCTCGGAGTTCAAGCTCTCCGCGTTCCCGACCGCCGGCACCAGCCTCGGCCAGTTCACCCAGCCGCCGATGATGCTCAGCATCGCGCAGCGGACGAAGAACCAGGACGCCGCGCTGACCTTCGCGGACTTCTTCCTCAACGACCCGGAGGCCGGCGCGCTGCTCGGGATGAGCCGGGGACTCCCGCCCAACCTGAAGATCCGCCAGACGCTGTCCGGGACGCTCAAGGACGAGTGGAAGATGGTCGCCGACTACGAGGCCCTGGTCAGCCCGAAGCTGCTGCCCGCTCCCCCGCCGCCGCCGAAGGGCGCGGGCGTGGTGAAGACCCAGTTCCAGCGGATCTACGACGACGTCATGAACGGCACGGCCACGCCGGAGAAGGCCGCTCCCCGGCTGATGAGCGAGATCCAGCAGGCGCTCGGGGCATGACCACGGTGCTCGACCGCCCACCCCGCGTACCGAAGACTCGGACCGCGGACCGCAAGCGGCGCTACGGTGAGCGACCCTCGGTCGCCTATCTCTTCCTGTCCCCCTGGATCGTCGGCGCGCTGCTGCTGACCCTCGGCCCGATGGCCGCCTCGCTGTACCTGTCGTTCACCGACTACGACCTGTTCACCTCGCCGGAGTGGACCGGGCTGGACAACTACCTCCGGATCCTGACCAACGACCCGCACTTCTGGAACTCGGTGTGGGCAACCACCAAGTTCGTGGTCATCTCGGTGCCGGTGCAGCTGGCCGCGGCGCTCGGCGTGGCCATGCTGATCAACCGGCGGAGCCGGGCGCAGGGCACGTACCGGTCGGCGTTCTACGCGCCGTCGCTGCTCGGCGCGAGTGTCAGCGTCGCGGTGGTCTGGCGGGTGATCTTCCACGACTGGGTCGGTCAGCCGAACCGGGCACTGCTGGCCCTGGTGCTGCTCGCGGTCTGGCAGTTCGGCGCGCCGATGGTGATCTTCCTGGCCGGGCTGCAGCAGATCCCGCAGGAGTACTACGACGCGGTCGCGGTGGACGGCGCCGGCCGGTGGCGCACGTTCGTCTCGATCACGCTGCCGATGCTCTCGCCGGTGATCTTCTTCAACCTGGTGCTCGACACGATCCGCGCGTTCCAGGTATTCACCGGCGCCTATGTGATCAGCAACGGCACCGGCGGTCCGAGCGACTCAACCCTTTTTTACACCCTTTATCTGTACGAGAAGGGCTTCGTGGAGTTCAAAATGGGCTACGCCTCCGCGATGGCGTGGCTGCTGCTGGTCGCCGTCGCCACGATCACCGCGCTGCTCTTCCGCTCGTCGCGGCGCTGGGTGTTCTACGGGGGCGACGCGTGAACCCCGCACTCCGCCGCGTCGGCTGGCACCTGCTGGTGCTGACGCTGCTCGTCCCGCTGCTCTACCCGATCGTCTGGCTGGCCGCCGCGTCGTTCAAACCGTCCAGCGAGATCCTGCAGAGCCTGGCGCTGCTGCCCAAGCAGGTCATCCTGGACAACTACGCGGCCCTGGCCGACGGGCTGGGCGGGGTGCCGATCTGGCGGTTCTTCGTCAACTCGATCCTGGTCTCCGGTGGCTGCGCGGCGGCCAACATCCTGAGCTGCTCGCTGGCCGGGTACGCCTTCGCCCGCCTGCGGTTCCGGATGCGCGCCCCGCTGTTCGGTTTCATGCTCGCCACCATCATGCTGCCCACCCACGCCGTGCTGATCCCGCAGTACACGATCTTCCAGCAGCTCGGCATGGTGGACACGTTCTGGCCGATGATCCTGCCGAAGCTGCTCGCCACCGACGCGTTCTTCGTGTTCCTGATGGTCCAGTTCATGCGGAACATCCCGCGCGAGCTGGACGAGGCGGCCCGGCTGGACGGCTGCGGCTCGATCCGGATCTTCTCGGCGGTGATCCTGCCGCTGATCCGGCCGGCCGTGATCACCACCGCGATCTTCACGTTCATCTGGACCTGGAACGACTTCCTCACCCAGCTGATCTACCTGTCCAGCCCGGAGAAGTACACGCTGCCGCTGGCCCTGCGGCTGTTCATCGACACCACCGACTCGTCGCAGTACGGGCCGATGCTCGCGCTCTCCGCGCTCGCCCTGGTGCCGATCCTGCTCTTCTTCGCGGCGTTCCAGCGCCTGCTGGTCGAAGGCTTCGCCACGTCCGGCCTGAAGGGCTGACCAGTCCCCGCCCCCATCCCCACGGAGACCGAAATGTCGGAAATGCCGCATGTCTCGCGCCGCACCTTCGTCCGCGGTGTCGCCGCCGGCGGAGCGGTCCTGCCCTTCGCCCAGCTGCCCGGCGGCGAACCGGCGACCGCGACTCCCGCCGTACCAAAGGAAAGGGCAGCAGCCCCGGAGACCGTGACCCTGCGCTGGCTCGAGGGCACACCCGCGGCCGGCGTCGGCAACACCTGGGGCGTCCCCTGGCCGCAGGGCGCCCTCGTCCCCACCGAGAGCTTCACGCTGACCGCCGGAGTGAGCGGTGACGCCGCCGGCGGCGCGGACGTCCCGGTGCAGACCTGGCCGATCGCCTACTGGCCGGACGGCACGCTGAAGTGGAGCGCGCACGCCATCCCGGCCGACGCCCCGCTCGCCGAGACCTACACGCTGACCCGCGGGCAGCAGAGCCCGGGCAAGACCCCGCCGGTGCTGGTCACCGAGACCCGGGACCGCGTCACGATCAACACCGGCGTGATCAAGGTGGCCGTCGAGAAGCGCGGCACCGCCCTGATCAGCTCGATCCTCCGCGGCAGCGTCGAGATCGCCCGCAACCTGCACCTGGTCAGCCTGCGCCAGCGCAAGATCGAGGACTTCCGCTCCGCGAGCGAGCCGCTGACCAGCGCGATCACCTCGGTCACTGTGGAACAGCGCGGCCCGGTGCGCGCGGTGGTCCGCATCGACGGGACGCACAAGCGGCGCGGCACGTCGTGGCTGCCGTTCACCGTGCGGCTCTACCTCTACTCCGGGGCCGAGCACGTCCGGATGGTGCACACGTTCGTGCTGGACACCAACGGTCAGGACGAGTTCATCGCCGGCCTCGGCGTGCGGGTCGGCGTGCCGATGCGCGACGCGCTCTACGACCGGCACGTCCGGCTCTCCGGTGACGGCGACGGGCTGCTGCGCGAGGCGATCCGCGGGATCACCGGGCTGCGCCGCGACCCGGGCGCCAACGTGCGGACCGCGCAGGTGGCCGGCACGAAACTGCCCGACCCGGCCACCTGGGACCAGCGGGTCACCACCCGGCTCGAGTTGATCCCCACGTGGAGCGACTACACCCTCAGCCAGGCCAGCTCGGAGGGCTTCACGATCAAGAAAAGGACCAAGCAGGGGTACGGGTGGGTAGGCGCGGACGCGGGCCAGCGGTCCCGTGGCTTCGGATACGTCGGCGGGGTGACCGGCGGCCTCGGCTTCGGCATGCGGGACTTCTGGCAGCGGCACCCGTCCCAGCTGGACATCCGGGGCGCGGCGACCGACGAGGCGGAGGCCACCGTGTGGATGTGGTCGCCGGAGGCCGGCCCGATGGACACCCGGTTCTACCACGACGGCCTGGGCCAGGACACGTACCCGGAACAGCTCGAGGGCCTCAACATCACCTACGAGGACTACGAGCCGGGGTTCGGCACCCCGTACGGCATCGCCCGCACCACCGAGCTGACGTTCTGGGCCCTCGCGGCCACCCCGCCGGCCGCCGAGCTGGCCGCCCTGGCCCGCACGGTGTCCACCCCGCCGCAGATCGCCGCCCCGCCCGCGCACCTGGCCGCGAGCGGAGCGTTCGGCGGCCTCTTCGCGCCGGTCGACCGGTCCACCCCGGCCCGCGCCACCATCGAGGACCGGCTGGACTTCCTCTTCGACTACTACCGCAACCAGCGCGAGCAGCGGCACTGGTACGGCTTCTGGAACTACGGCGACATCATGCACACCCCGGACCCCGACCGGCACGTCTGGCGCTACGACGTCGGCGGGTACGCCTGGGACAACTCGGAGCTGTCCCCGGACCTGTGGCTGTGGCTCGCCTATCTGCGCTCCGGCCGCGCCGACATCTTCCGGTTCGCCGAGGCGATGACCCGGCACACCGGCGAGGTCGACGTCTACCACCTGGGCAAGTGGGCCGGCCTCGGCACCCGGCACGGCGTGCTGCACTGGGCGGACAGCGCCAAGCAGCAGCGGATCAGCACGGCGGCGTACCGGCGGATCTACTACTTCCTGACCGCCGACGAGCGGTGCGGCGACCTGATGCGCGAACTCGTCGACTCGGACCAGACGTTCCTGGCGCTCGACCCGCTCCGCAAGATCCGGACCGAGCCGTACACGCCGGATCCGCACGCGCTCTCGATCGGGCTGGGCACCGACTGGAGCGGGCTGGCCGCGGCCTGGCTCACCGAGTGGGAGCGGCGCGGCCCGAAGGCGGGCATCGCGGAGAAGAAGCTGCTGGCCACGATGCGCACGATCGCCCGGATGCCGAACGGCTTCGTCACCGGCAGCGGGCTCTACGACCTGGACACCGCGGAGTTCGCGGTCGCCGCGAAGACGGTCAGCGTGTCGCACCTGAGCGCGATGTTCGGCCAGGTGGAGATCTGCGCCGAGCTGATCGGGCTGGTCGACGTGCCCGGTTTCGAGCAGGCCTGGCTGCAGTACTGCCGGCTGTTCAACGCGACGAAGGCCGAGCAGGCCGCCGAGACCGGCGCCGACTTCGGCAACCTGATCCTCAAGCAGGGCCACTCCCGGCTGACCGCGTACGCGGCGGTCCGGCTGGGTGACGCCGCGCTGGCCGCACGGGCCTGGAAGGAGTTCACCGGCACCGACGGCTACACCGACGCGTCACCGTGGCGGACCACCCACCTGGAAGGCCCCGAGGTGCTCAACCCGGTCGACGAGGCGTCCTGGGTGGACACCAACACCACCGCGCTGTACGGCCTGGCCGCGATCCAGAACCTCGCCCTGATCGGGGACCAGCTGAGCTCCTGACCACGAAGCACCCGGCACAACGGCTCTTGACATTGATAACGGCACATGTCGAGACTGTTGCGACCACCGATGTTAACGTAAACATGAGGGGTCACGCATGAGGATCCTGCTGTCCGGGCTGGCCACGGCACTGCTCACCGTCGTACCCACGGCTGTCCCGCAAGCGGCCGCGGCCGCTCCCGAAACCGCGGTCTCGACCACCGTCATCCCTGATCCGTCCTATCAGGGCGCCGCGTGGCAGGGCTGGGGCACCAGCCTGGCCTGGATGGCCGAGGCCACCGGCGACTACCCGGACCCGATCCGGCAACGCCTGGCCGACCTGGTCTTCGGGGCCGACGGGCTGAACCTGAACATCGCCCGCTTCAACATCGGCGGCGGCAACGCGCCGACGGTGCGCGACTACCTGCGGCCGGGCGGCGCGGTGCCCGGGTTCTGGAAGGCGGACCGGCAGTACACACCGGCCGACAAGGACTGGTGGGATCCGGCCGACGACGCCGACTGGGACCTCGACGCCGACCCGAGCCAGCGCTGGTGGATCGACCAGATCAAGGACAAGGTCACGCACTGGGAGGCGTTCAGCAACTCGCCGCCCTGGTTCCAGACCGTCAGCGGCTACGTCAGCGGCGGCTTCAGCGCCACCACCGAGCAGATCCGGGCCGACAAGGTCGACCAGTTCGCGCAGTACCTCGCGACGGTCACCACGCACCTGGAGCAGGCGCACGGCATCACGTTCGACACGATCGAACCGCTCAACGAGCCGAACACCAACTACTGGGGCACCACGCTGGGCGCGGACGGGCAGCCGACCGGCGGCCGCCAGGAGGGCGCGCACGCCGGCCCGGCGCTGCAGGCTGCGGTGATCTCCGCGCTGGCCCGGGTCGCGCCGGACCGGAAGATCGCGGCGCCGGACGAGACCAACCCGGGCACCATGGTCACCGACTACTACGGGTGGACCGACGAGGCCCGCGCCGCCGTCGACCGGCTCAACGTGCACACCTACGGCACCGGTCAGCGCACCAGCGTGCGGGACATCGCCAAGGCCGCGCAGACACCGCTCTGGATGAGCGAGGTCGAGGGCAGCTGGGGCAACGACTACACCAGCATGAACTCCGGGCTCGGGATGGCGCAGCGGATCGTCGACGACATCCGCGAGCTGGAGCCGTCCGCGTGGGTGCTCTGGCAGCCGATCGAGGACGCCAAGAACATGCAGGCCGAGGGGAACCTCCAGTGGGGATCGATCCACGTCCCGTTCGACTGCCAGGCCACCGACACCCTGGCCACCTGCCCGATCAGGACCAACACCAAGTACGACACGATTCGCAACTTCACCCACTTCGTGAAGCCCGGTGACCACTTCGTCAAGGTGTCCGACACCCGCAGCCTGGCCGCGGTGACCGCGACCGGGGCCACGGTGGTGCACGTCAACCCGGCCACCACCGCCGAGACGGTCACCCTGGACCTGTCGAAGTTCGCCACGATCCGCCGCGGCGCCACCGTCACCCCGGTGGTGACCAGCGCGGACGGCAAGCTCGTCCCGGGCTCGCCGGTGCGGGTGTCCGGCAAGCGGGCGGTGCTCGCGGTGCCGGCGCAATCGGTCACCACGTTCCTGGTCGACGGCGTCTCCGGAGTCGCGGTTCCGCATCTGGCGCCCGGCAACACCTACCGTCTGCAGGGGGTGGCCAGCGGGAAGTCGCTCGCTCCCGGAATCACCATTCGCGCGAACGACGCCACCGCCGCTGATCAGCTCTGGACGTTCGAGGCGGCCGGGGACGCGTACCGGGTGACCAACGCGGGCACCGGGCAGCGGCTGGCGGTGCGGGACGGCACGCCGGTGCTCAACGACACCGGCTCGCTGTGGCGGGTGTCCACCACCGGCGACGGGACGTACACGCTGATCAGCGCGGACGCCCGCGCGCTGCTCGACGTGAACGGCGGCTCCACCGCGGACGGCGCCGGGGTCGGGCTCTACCGGCCGACCTCGGGCGGCAACCAGCGCTGGACGGTCGTCGACGAGACCGTCGGGACGCTCACCGACGCGACCGCCTACACCGTGCCGGGCCGCGCGCCGACCCTGCCGGCCACGGTCACCGACGGGACGCACGCGCTCCCGGTGGTCTGGAACCTGCCCGCGGCGCGCACCTGGCGGCACCCCGGCGTGGTCACCGTGACCGGCACCGCCACCGACGTGCTGGGCCGCACCCACCGGGCGCGCGCCCGGGTGACCGTGGACGTGTTCACCTCGACGCTGCCGGGACGGGCCAAGACGTACCCGGGCGGGCAGCCGGTCCTGCCGCCGACCGTGATCGCGCTCGGCGAGCACGGCGGCCGGGCTGACGTCCCGGTCACCTGGAACCCCGCAGACTTCCCGCAGACCGGGGTGGTCACCGTGGGCGGTTCCGCCCAGGTGGTTGCGGGTCAGAACCTGCCCGCTTCGGTACGGGTGCAGGTCACCCCGCCGGTCGACGCCCCGCTCACCACCGGGGTGACCGTCGCCGCGAGTTACACCGAGCCCGGCTACTCCACCGCCGGGCTGACCAACGGCGACACCACCGACAAGGCCTGGTCGAACTGGAAGTCCGCGGACCGCAACGCCACCGACACGTTCACCGTGACGCCGCCGGCCGGCACCTCGCCGTCCCGGCTGACCGTGCACTTCTACCGGGACAACGCGTCCGGTGGCGGGCTGCCGCAGAGCGTGCGGGCCGGGGTGCCGGACCCGGCCGGGGCGTGTGCGGTGACCGGTCCGGTGGTGCCGGTCGGCGTGGACAGCCCCCTCGCCGTCGACGTGCCCGTGCCGGACGGGGTGACCGGGCCGGTGTGCCTGGTGCTGACCGCCGTGCCGAACGGGTACCTGACCGTCGCCGAGGTGCAGGTGCTCGCGAAGGCACCGGGCGTGGGCACCGACGCGTCAGCGGCCGGGATCCGGGTCGGCGGGGTGCCGGTGCGCGGGTTCGACCCGGCCACGACGTCCTACCGGGTGGTGGCCGCGCACCCCGAGCGGGTCACGGTCACCGCGACGGCGGCCGACCCGTACGCGACGGTCCGGGTGACCCGCTCCGGCGCCACCCGGGTCGTGACGGTCACCGCCGAGGACGGCGTCACCGTGCGGACGTACCGCGTCGAGGTGGTCCGGCGGCACTGAACCGCCTGGTCCGGCCCGGTGCCATGCCGGGCCGGGCCGGTCGGCCGTCACGCTGCCGGGTTCGCCGGATCATCGTCGGGTGTGAACGATCGATGAACCCACGCCGTACAAAAAGCCGAAATTCACGATGATCTTGATCCGTTGTGGACATCTCTCCGTGAATCGTGAAGGCGGGCAGGGGGCTCGCCGACACTTTTTTGCAGGGGGATTCATGTTCCGTACCAAGCGTGCCCGGATCCGTGCGATCGCACTGACCGGCAGCCTGGCCGCGGCCGCCGCCACCATCGGCGCCGTCTCGTTCAACGCCTCAGCCGCCGAGACCACCCCGGCGGCACCCGTAGCACCGGCCGCCGCCGCGCCGATCACCCCGGCGAACGCCGTCGCACCGGCCACCTCGGCCATCCCGTCGCTGATCCAGCCGCCGGCCGGCTCCCGCCCGGTCGGCGCCTACCTGGTCACCAGCGGCACCCAGGACTACACCTGCGTGGTGCCGGCCGGCGCCACCAGCGGCGCGTTCACCGGCGCCTCGACGCCGGAGGCGCAGCTGCTCGGCACCGGCGGGCGGATCCATCACTTCGCCGGGCCGAGCTGGCAGTCCACTCGCGACAAGTCGCTGGTGACCGCGACCAAGGTCGAGGCCTCGCCGCGCACCGGCACCATCCCGGAGCTGCTGCTCAAGGTCGCCACGCACACCGGCAAAGGCGTGCTGACCAAGGCGGACTACATCAACCGGCTCTACACCTCCGGTGGCGTCGCCCCGACCACGGCGTGCACCGCCGGCCAGGTCGTGAAGGTGCCCTACAAGGCGCTCTACGTGTTCTGGGACGCCCCGGCCGCCCCGGCTGCCTGATCCACGGCTGCACCGGCCCGGCGGTCCGCCGCCGGGCCGGTCGTCTCACCCGGGTTCGACGACCTCGAACTCCGGCTGCTGCTCCCAGAACACCGCGATCTCGGTGATGATCGCCCGCAGCTCGCCGGCCACCTCGGGCGGCAGCGCCTCCCCGGTGTCGTCCCAGCGCGGCGCGGCCGGCAGGGTGAACCGCATCCGGTGCTGCCCACGGTCCACCGCGATCATCAGCACGTGCCCGCCGAGCTCGAGCGCCATGTCCTCGCGGCCCGCGCTGGACAGCGTCACCCCGCTCTCCACGTGCAACGCCTTCTGCGACAACAACGAGCGCACCGTCATGCCGAGACCTCTCCAGCCAGGGCCCTCGGCTGGTCCTCAGGGGTGCCTCCGGCACTCTGAGGCACCCCTGAGGGCCAGCCGCCGTCTCACGAGAACGGATCGATCTCGTTGAGCTTCGTGATGCCCGGATTGGTGAGCAACGCGGGCTTCTCCGCAGTGTTCCAGAGACTTCCGGACCAGGCCTGGTGCGTCCACGCGGTGGCCTCCCCCGAGGCATCCTGCGCGTACCGCTGGGACAGCCGCCGCCACACGTCGACGGCCTGCTCCTGACTGACCGGCGACCCGCCCTCGAAGAGGCGCTTGTCGTCGAAGCGCCGGCCGCCCGGCGTCATCTCCAGCGTCACCGCACCGAACCCGTCGGCCTGCTTCTCGGCGAACGTCCGCATCTTCTCGTCGTTGGGCTGCCGGCCGGAGTAGAAGTGCGCCCCGTTGAGCGGGCTGCGCACGTCGGCGTTCTCCACCTCGTGCATCAGGCCCTTGAACGCGGTCCGCTCACTGCCGCTGACCGTCTTCTCGGCGAGCTGTTTCGCGCCGGCCTTCTCCATCAGCTTCGCGGCGTTGCGGAGCAGCACCGCGATCTCCCGCTCGATCAGCGCCATCGCCTCGTGGAGCAGCTTGCGGCAGGCGGTCCGGGTGAGCCCGACCCAGACCGGGATCTCGGCGAGGGTCGCCCCGGCGGTGACCGGGGCCGTCGCGATCGCCTGGCCGACCTCGAAGGCCAGCGCGCCGAGCTGGGCGATGAACGCGACCTTCAGGCCGAGCGTCACGCCGGCCATGGCGATCAGCGCGCCACCGATCAGCTCGGCCGCGGTGGCCGCCTCCTGCAGGTGCCGGCCGGGGCCGTCGGCGCCGTTCCACCATTGCTCGAACGCCTCGATGCCGGCGCCCTCGTTGTCCAGCCAGACCTGCCGGGCGGTCGCGGTGGACCGTACGGCGTGTGCCCGCAGCCGGGTACCGTGGTCGATCCACACCTGCCCGTCGGCCTGGAGCCGGTCCTCGTCGGCCTCCGGCCACTCCAGCCCGATCCAGCTCAGCGCGTCGGTGAGCTCGGCGGGCAGGGTGATCGTCACGGCGCTACACCCCGCCGCGCCCGGCAGCCGTGGCTGCGGAGAACGTGCCGGGCAGCGCCGCGGCGTACAGGGAAGCGGCTGCCTCGGCGTCCTCGGCCGCGACCGCGCGGGCCTCCATGACCAGCGTCGCCGCCGCGAAACCGACCTGCTCGGCGTACGAACCGATGGCGTCCAGCGCCACCCCGGCCACCGCCCGGTACGCCACCGCGATCACACCCGAGGTCTCGTCCCCGCCGAACGGGTCGGAGCCACCGACCGCGCTCTCCAGCTGCGCCAGGTCGTCGGCCATCCGCTGCGCCACCGCGGCCAGGTCCCGCCCGGCCGCGGCCACGCTGTCCGGGTCGAGGCGCAGCTGCCCGGTCACCACGGCCGGGCCGATCGGCGGCTCAGGTCGGACAGGGCCGTGGAGATCTCGGCGAACCGGCGTTCCGCGCTGTCCGACGCCTCGGCGAGCGCGGCCTTGAGCCGGTCCGGGGCGACCGGCGTGCCGTATCCGGAGGTGGGCGGGCCGGTCCGGTCCCCGGCCGCGTCCTGCGCCGCGGTGAACGCCTCCACCAGCGCGTCGCGCAGCTGCTCCACCGGCAAGTAGGCGACCCGCGGGTCGAGGTACAGGTCGGACAGCCGGCCGTCGGCGCCGAGCTCGACCCGGACCCGGCCGTCCGCCGCCTCGCCGGCCGCCGGTCCCTCGAAGGCAAAATCCCGCATGACGCGCCCCTCCACCTCGGCCGTGATCGGAACGCCGTGTGAAGCGGCGCTCACCCCCTGTGCCGCCGAATACAGCGGAACGAGTGAACGCGTTCAATGGAAAAGCCCCGCGGATCAAAAAATCCGCGGGGCTTCGAGGTGTTACGAGGTCACTCCAGCTCGCGGCCGGCCGAGTCCGGGCCGCTGGTGAGGTCCATCAGCTGCTGGGTGACGTGGTTGGTGAGGGCCTGCTGGTAGCCCTGCGCGAGCTGACCGAGCCGCTCGATCTCGTCGAGCAGCGCGGCCCGCTTCTCCACCAGGCTGTCCATCGCCTCGGCGTGGTTGCGGCGCGCGTCGCTCTCGATCGTGCCGGCCTTCAGCTGCGCCTCGCTGGTCAGCTGGTCGGCCTTGCCCCGGGCCGCGTCCAGCAGCGCCTCGACCTCGCGCTGCGCGTCGCGCATGTGCTCGTCGGCGGTGCGCTGGGCCATCATCAGCACCCGGGCGTTGCGGTCGTCGTCGCCGACGGTCGGCATCGCGCCGGACGGGACGGCGCTGCGGGCGCGCTCCAGCTGGGACTGCATGTCGCGGGCGTTCTGCTCGGCGCGGGCGCGGGCCTCCTGGAGGCGCTCCAGCTGGCCGGTCAGATCGGCGAACTCGTTGGTGAGGACCATGGTGGCGGCCGGGTTGGAGGCCATCCCGGCGCCGCCGCCGCGCGGCGTCTGGTTGCGGAGCGCGTTGTTCTCCTCGAGGAGGCGGATCAGCTCCTGCTCGACCTCGTCGAGGAACGCGTCGACCTCCTCCTCGTCGTATCCACGCTTGCCGATCGGAGGCTTCTTGAAGGCAACGTTGTGGATATCTGCTGGAGTGAGCGGCATCGCATTCCTCGGTTCCCGTCGGCGGACGTGGTGCGGCCCGAAATCCTACGCAACGGCGGCACGGTACCGCCGATGGGCATGATCATGCGGTCCCGGGACCACTGACCAGCCTTTCCTGTGAGCAGACGCACGCCCGGGTCATGGCGCACGAGTCACGGATAGTACTCGTCGCAGCGGGTTCGCACACCCCGTCCTCAGACCTTGGCAACCCGGACTTCACCGGCCCGGTGCTGGGTGACCCCGGTGATCACGCCGGCCACGAGCACGGCGGCGCAGAGTGCCACCAGCACGGACGGTGACAGGCCGGGGAGCAGGACGAGCAGCAGGATCAGGGGTACGCCGAGGCCCGGCCAGACCAGCGCGACCCTCCACTTCCCGGACAGCACGCCCTGGATGATCGCGGCGCTCAGCAGGTACCCGGCCAGACCGGCGCCGAGCACCGCCCGGGTGCCGATCGACAGGTGATCCTTCTCGCCGTACGCGATGGCGTGCTCCAGCCCGACCGCCACCGCCGCGAGGCTCACCGCGACCGGCAGGTGGGCGTAGACGTAGAAGTCGTGCACCCCCTGGCGGGAATCCTCACCACCCTCCTGGACCAGACGGCGCTTGGCCACCCCGCCGGACAGGTCGAAGTACGACCACCAGAGCGCGGCCGCGGCCAGGAACGCGAACGTCGCGGTCACCAGCACCTCGGCCGACCACTTGCCGTCGCGCAGGCCCATCACGGTGGCCGCCACCGACTCGCCGAGGACCAGGATGACGAAGAGCCCGAACCGCTCCGGCAGGTGCTCCATGTGCAGCGGCGGCGCGTCCTTGACCCGGGCCGCCAGGGTCGGTCCGAGCAGGTCGAGCAGGACACCGACGGCCCAGAGGGCATACCTGGCCGGTCCCGGCACGGCGATCGAGATCAGCCAGCAGGCCGCGCCGGCACTGTGCCCCCAGAGGTACGGCCTGATGCCCGGGCGGGCCTCCGGCAGGGTGCGCCAGACCCGCAGGTAGCCGAGCACCAGCACCACCCGCAGCAGCGCGTACCCGATGGCGAACCAGACCGCGTGCGGGCCGATCGCCTGCTGGGCCGCCGCGGCCATCATGATCACGCCGCCCATTCCGGTCAGGGTGAGCAGCCGGAAGATCGCGTCGTCGGTGTCGAACCGGTTGGCGTAGAGCGTGGTACTGGCCCACGCCCACCAACCGGCGACCAGGATCGCGGTGAACCGGAATCCGCCGCTCCACGACTCGTCCGCGGCCAGCAGGTCGGCGCAGCGCGCGACGAACAGCACGAAGGCCAGGTCGAAGAAGAGCTCCAGCCGGGTCGCCGAGCGGTTGGCGTCCCGGTTCACGTCCGGCGGCCGGACGAGCTCCTTCTCCTCCTCGTCCTCGCGGTCCAGTCGTGCCTGGTCGGTGGCCTTGTCCGCCATCGCACCTCCCCTTCCGCGGCACCGGTACCCGATTCGCAGTGTCCGGAACCCAACGCTCCGGCCGAGACAGTGACCGGCGTGGATACAGTCGGGCGATGTCCGTATCGGTCACTCGGCGTACCGTCCTCGTCGCCGCAGCCGCAACCGGCGCCGCGACCCTCACCACGAACCCGGCCCTGGCCTCACCCCGGCCGGCCCTGGCCGACCGGGAAACCTCGGCCCTGGCCGACCTGGAAGCCAAGATCAAAGACGGGATGGCCAGGTACGGCATCCCCGGAGTCGCCCTCGGCCTGCACCACCGCGGCCGGGACTACGTCCGCGGCTACGGCGTGACGAACCTCGCCGACCCGCAGCCGGTGGACGGCGACACGGTCTTCCGGGTCGGCTCCACCACCAAGACCTTCACCGGCACCGCGGTCATGCGGCTGGTCGAGCGCGGCACGCTCGACCTGAACCGCACCGTGCGCAGCTACCTGCCGGACTTCCGGACCGCGGACGCGGCCGCCTCGGCCCGGGTCACCGTCCGGCAGGCGCTGCAGCACACCCCCGGCTGGCTCGGCGACTTCCTGCTGAACACCGGCGAGGGCGCCGGCGCGCTCGCCCGGTACGTGTCCGAGATGTCCCGGCTGCCGCAGCTGACCGCGCCCGGGACCACGTTCGCCTACAACAACGCGGCGCTGTCGCTGGCCGGCCGGCTGATCGAGGTGGTGACCCGGCGGCCGTACCAGGAAGCGATCCGCACCCTGGTGACCGCGCCGCTGCGCCTGGACTCCAGCGCGTTCTACCTGGACGACCTGCCCGGCGCCCGGGTGGCCACGTCGCACACGTTCACCACGGACGGCGAGCTGGTCGCCGACCCGGCGGCGTTCACCGTGCCGCGCAGCCTGCACCCGGCCGGCGGGCTGATCTCCAGTGCCCGGGACCAGCTGCGCTGGGCGCGGTTCCACCTGGGCGACGGCGGCCGGCTGCTCAGCTCCCGCTCGCTGCGCCTGATGCAGTCGCACCCCGGGCCGGGCGGTTCGCTCTTCGTGGAGCTGGACGGGGTGGGCATCACCTGGATGCTGCGGCCGACCGCGGAGGGCCCGCGGGTGGTGCAGCACGGCGGGGACTGGGCCGGCCAGCACTCCGGGTTCCTGATGGTGCCGGAGCGGGACTTCGCCATCACCGTGCTGACCAACGCCGACAGCGGGCCGGACCTGCTCGCCGAGCTGTTCGTCGAGGACTGGGCGCTGGACCGGTTCGCCGGGGTGCACAACCTGCCGGCGACGCCGCGGACGCTGCCGGCCGCGGAGCTGGCCGCCTACGCCGGGCGGTACACGTTCGAGCAGATCGGGTTCGACGGCGAGACCGGATCGCTGGCCTTCCTGCTGGTGCCGGACGCCGGGAAGCTGCAGTTCCGGGCGGAGACCGGCGAGGAGGGCGGGTGGCTGGTGTTCTACCGCCCGGACCGGGTGCTCGAACAGCTGCCGGACGGCACGCTCCTGCCGGGGCGCGACGACTTCGTCCGGGGCGCGGACGGGACCGTCACCTTCTTCCGCAGCGGCGGGCGACTGTTCCGGCGCACCCCGCTCGACGCCGCGCCGGCGGTGGCGGCGACCCGGGCCGGAACGCCGCTGAAGCTGCCGATCAGGATACCGACCCCGTAGCCTTTCACCATAGGGAAAGCGCTTGCCTAGATCGATGCGCGCTGATTTGATGGCGGCATGACGATCGACCGGAGAACCCTCCTGCGCGCATCCCTCGGCGGCGCCACCGCCGGCGTCCTCGGCGTCACCACCCCCGCCTTCGCCTCCGACCGTCCCCGGCGACGCACCGTCTTCGTCGCCGGGGACTCGACCGCCGCCACCTACGCCACCGCCGACGTGCCCCGGGCCGGCTGGGGCCAGGCGCTGCCCGCCTTCCTGCACCGCGAGATCGCCGTGGTGAACGCCGCGCTCTCCGGCGCCAGCTCGAAGAGCTTCGCCGACCTCGGCCGGCTCGATCTGATCCTGGACGCCATCCGCCCCGGCGACACGCTGCTGATCTCGTTCGGCCACAACGACGAGAAGGTCGAGGACCCGGCGCGCGGCACCGAGCCGTGGAGCACCTTCCAGGAGTACCTCAGCCGCTACCTGGACGGTGCGCGGGCGGCGCGGGCGCACCCGGTGCTGGTCACCCCGGTGGAGCGGCGCCGGTTCACCGCGGACGGCGTGCCGTACCTGTCGCACGGCGAATACCCGGCCGCGATGCGCACCCTGGCGCTGCGGACCCGGACCCCGCTGATCGACCTGACCGCGCTCTCCTTCGCGCTCTGGGGTGAGCTCGGCCCGGAGGCCACCAAGGACTACTTCCTGTGGCTGGACGCCGGCGCCTCGCCGAACTATCCGGCCGGGGTCGCCGACAACACGCACTTCCAGGCGCACGGCGCGATCGAGGTGGCCCGGCTGGTCGTCCGGGCCGGCCAGACGATCCCGGGCCGCGACCGCCGGGCCCTGCGCGCGGACATCCCGGACGACGTGCTGACCTGGCCCGCCACCCGGCCCGCCGAGAGCTGAGCGGCGAGCTGAAACTCCGGGTGAATGCCGGAGGAACACTGCATAAGGGCCCTATGGAACGGTCGCCGGGCGGGTACACGCTGCCTTTGTGACCGAAACTACCGTGGTCCTCATCCTCGTGGTCATCACCGCCCTCGGATTCGACTTCACCAACGGCTTCCACGACACGGCCAACGCGATGGCGACCTCGATCGCCACCGGCGCGCTGCGTCCCAAGGTGGCTGTGCTGCTGTCCGCCGTGCTGAACCTGGTCGGCGCGTTCCTCTCGGTCGAGGTCGCGCTGACCGTCACGAACGCGGTGGTCAACATCCAGAACAGCGACGGCACCCCCAAACCGGACCTGCTCGCCGACGGCGGGCAGGCGCTGCTGCTGATCGTCCTGGCCGGCCTGGTCGGCGGCATCCTCTGGAACCTGCTGACCTGGCTGCTCGGCCTGCCGTCGAGCTCGTCGCACGCGCTCTTCGGCGGGCTGATCGGCTCGGCGGTGGCCGGCCTCGGCTGGGCCGGCGTCAAGTGGACCGGCGACGGCTCCAAGCTGGACGGCGTGGTCGGCAAGGTGCTGCTGCCCGCGGTCATGTCGCCGGTGATCGCCGGCGTGGTGGCCGCGGCCGGCACCTGGATCATCTACCGGGTCACCCTCGGGGTGGCCGCCCGCTTCACCGACAACGGCTTCCGCTGGGGACAGATCGGCAGCGCCTCGCTGGTCTCGCTGGCGCACGGCACCAACGACGCGCAGAAGACGATGGGCGTGATCACCCTCGCCCTGATCGCCTCCGGCGAGTGGACCGACACCAAGAGCATCCCGCTCTGGGTGAAGCTCTCCTGCGCGCTGGCCATCGCGCTCGGCACCTACCTGGGCGGCTGGCGGATCATCCGGACGCTGGGCAAGGGCCTCGTCGAGATCGCCCCGCCGCAGGGCATGGCGGCCGAGGCGGCGTCCGCCGCGGTCATCCTCTCCTCCAGCCACCTCGGTTTCGCGCTCTCCACCACGCACGTGGCGACCGGCTCGATCCTGGGCAGCGGCGTCGGCAAGCCGGGTGCGACGGTGCGCTGGGCGGTGGCCGGCCGGATGGTCTCCGCCTGGCTGATCACCCTGCCCGCGGCCGGCCTGGTCGGGGCGATCATGTGGTACCTCGGCGACGTGATCGGCGGCCTCGGCGGCGCGCTGACCATCTTCGCGGTCCTGGTGGCCCTGGCCACGTACATGTACCTGCGCTCGCGGCGCGAACCGATCGACCACAACAACGTCAACGACGAGTGGGACGCCCCGGCCGCCGCGCCGAAGGCCACCGCCGGCGCGGCGAGCTGACGGGACGGGACGACGACATGAACAACTTCAGCCTGGCCCTGGAAGGCGCCTGGAAGGTGCTGCTCGCCAGCGTGATCCTGGGCGCCGGTCTGCCGGCCCTGTTCGCCCTCGGCATCCGCTCGCTCGCCTACGGCGCGGGCGGTGAGGCCGAGGTGCACGCGGCCGGCACGTCCGGCCCGAAGGCGAACCCGATCGGCACCGTCGGCGGCTACGCCTGCTTCGCCGTGGTCCTGATCGGCGTGGTGCTCGGCATCACGTTCATCGTGGCCACCGGCTTCGGCAAGGCGCTCAGCTTCGAGCACGTCTACCCGACCATCGTCGACAAGCACTGACCGGGAGCGATCATGAGTGAGCAACGCTCCAACTTCGTCACCCGCGCCGTGGGGTGGCTGCGCGCCGGCTATCCGGAGGGTGTGCCGCGGCAGGACTACGTCGCCCTGCTCGGCCTGCTGCGCCGCAAGCTCACCGAGGACGAGATCCGCAAGATCGCCCAGGAGCTGGCCACGCAGGCCCAGCCCGGCGCCGACCCGATCACCAGCGCCGACATCGAGGATCTGATCAACGACCGGCTGCTGCAGGAGGCCACCCCGGCCGACGTGGTCCGGGTCTCGGCTCACCTGGCCGCGGGAGGCTGGCCGCTGGCCGATCCGCCGGTGGAGTGAATGTGACCCAGCAGGGTCCGGACGGCGCCCGCGGGTGGCGTCCGGACCCCGGTCCACACCGCCAGCAGCTCCCGGGGCAGCGTGAACCCGGGCACCGGCACGTGCCGTAGCCGCCCGGACCGCAGGTCGTCCTCGACCGCGAGCCGGCTCACCACGGCCGGTGCGCCACCGGCCAGCACCGCGGCCCGCACGGCCGCCGTGGTGGAGAGCTCCAGGGCGGCCGGCGCCGGCTCGTATCCCGCCCGGCGCAGCGCCGCCGCCAGGGACTCCCGGGTGCCGGACCCGTGCTCGCGGGTCACCAGCGGGGTCGCGGCCAGCTCGGCGACGGTCACCCCGCCGGAGCGCCGGGCCCAGTCGTGCTCCGGCGGCACCACCAGCACCAGCTCGTCGCGGGCGACCACCCGGCTGCGCACCCCGGCCGGCACCGTCGGCCCCTCGATGAACCCCAGATCCGCGGCGCCGGCCAGCACCCGCTCGAGCACCTGATCGCTGTTGACCGCGGTGAGCACCACGTCGGGCGGCGTGCGGCCCTCCCGGGTGGCGGCCGCCCGGCAACCGACCAGCCAGCCGGGCAGCAGGTGCTCGGCGATGGTCAGGCTGGCGCTGACCCGCAGCCGGGTGCGGGTGTCCTCGCGCAGCGTGGCCAGCCCGGTGTCCACCTCCTCGGCCAGCCGGATCAACCGGTCCGCCCACTGCGCCACCACCACGCCCTCCCGGGTGAGCCGGGTGCCGCGGGTGGTCCGGGTGGCCAGCCGGACGCCGGTGCGCGCCTCCAGCGCGGCGAGCCGCGCCGAGACCGCCTGCTGGGTCAGCCCGGACTCGCGCCCGGCGCCGCTCAGCGTCCCGGTCCGGGCGACCAGCAGCAGGATCTCCAGGGCGGCCAGGTCCGGCATGCGGGGGCTCAGGGTCACACCCGGTGACGGTACGCCGTCACAAGCTCCGGTTGTGACTCCACAAGATCGTCACGGCTACCCGCCGCACCCGGCCCGGACGAGGGTGGGGACATGCTCCTCGCTCCGCCCCGCCCCGAACTGGTACGCCTACGAGATGGGCACCGCGATCCTGGCCACCGCCGCGGCCGTCCTGCCGTGGCGGGTACCGGGCCTGGACACGCTCGCGCTGGTCGCCTGGCTGCTGTCCGTGGT
>NZ_LLZH01000031.1:0-19330 GCF_001509495.1 Actinoplanes awajinensis subsp. mycoplanecinus
CCGCCAGACCCCGCGCCACCAGATCGCCCCCACCAGATCGCCCCCACCAGATCGCCGCCCGGCACGTCAGCGACGCCACGCGCCCCCTTCGGGTACCGGCTCCGACCCAGCGACACCAGAAAGCACTCGCGTGGCCGGCGCAGATCGAGGATCCGGGCGAGGCCCCGCGCACCAGCCGCCCGCCACCGCGCAAGGCGCCCGCCACCGCGCAAGGCGCCCGCCACCGCGCAAGGCGCCCGCCACCGCGCAAGGCGCCCGCCACCGCGCAAGGTGCCCGCCACCGCGCGACACTCCGGGCCGCGCGCGAGAAGGCACCGACCCCAGCACGGCCGAACCGGATCACCCGTTCGTGCGCAATGAGGAATGTGCGCAGCGCCAGGAAAGCGCCACCCAGGAACGACCGATGATCACACGGCGCGTTGATCACCTTTCGGTGGGGGAAATGATCCAGAATGCCCGACGTGACCGTTGATGAATTGGCGGATCACTCGCATATCCGGCTGGTGGCCGGGCTCGGGGCGGGTGGTCAACTTGTCTACGAAATGGTGCTGACCCGGACCGTCGAGCCGGATCTGCACCTCGTCCTCGGTACGCCCGCGCTGGTGGAGGGGATAGCGGCCGGTGATCGGATCCGGATGCATGCGGGCGGCGGCTTCGAGGTGGTGCAGCGGGGCGGCAACATCTGCCTGCTCGTGGTGCTCGCGACACCCGCCGACGCCGAGGAGCTGGCGCCGCTGCGGGATGCCTTCGACGATCTGGGCGGGATCGTGGAGATGCCGCCGGACCGGCGGTTCATCGTCATCACCGTGCCGGCGGCCGCCGGGTTCGACGCGGTCGAGGAGACGATCGACGCCTGGACCGCGCCACGCGGCGACCATTGGGAGTACGGCAACGTCTACGACCCCGACGGCCAGCCCCTGAACTGGTGGGAACAACCCCACCCCGGCTGACCACACACCCCGCCCTACCGCGACCTCGACGACTCACGCCCGCATACCGACCCAAGATCGCGAGACGGCGAGCGGCGGCAGGCGGCAAACGAGAGACGGGCAGCGACAAGGGCCAGGCCGCAAGCCGAGCGAGAAGCGCGGGTCACCGGGCGGCGCTGCGCCCACGAGCTCGGCCACCGGCAGCGGCCGCCCCAACCCGCTACCCCCGCAGAGCGGGCTCCTCCACCGGCAACACCCGCTGCCGGGGCACCGCGCCCACGCCCACCAGCTCCGGCACCCGCACCGCCACCGGGTACTGCGCCCGCACCACCCAGTACGCCACCCCGAGCAACCCCACCGCCGCGATCGCGTCCAGCCAGTAGTGGTTCCCGGTCCCCACCACCACCAACAACGTGACCACCGGGTGCGCCAGCCACAGCCCACGCCACCGCCCGGACGTCGCGGCGATCAGTGCGACCGCCACCACCACCGCCCACCCGACGTGCAGCGACGGCATCGCCGCGTACTGGTTGGAGAGCTGGTCGGTCTCCGGCGCGCCGTAGACGGCCGGGCCGTAGAGGCGGCCGAGGTCCAGCATCCCGGTGTCGGTGAGCATCCGCGGCGGGGCCAGCGGCATGACGAAGTGCACGAGCAGCGCGGTGCCGGTGAGCAGGACCAGGATGTTGCGGGTCCACCGGTAGTGCGCCGGGCGGTAGACGTACAGCCAGATCAGGCAGGCGATGGTGGCCGGGAAGTGGACGTACGCGTAGTAGCTGTTCGCCACCTCGACCAGCCAGTGCCAGGTCAGCAGCCGGTGCTGGAAGCTCAGCTCACCGGGCAGGTGCAGCCGGTGCTCCAGGTCCCAGACGGCGCGCGCGTTGCTGAACGCCTCGGACACGTGACCGTTCGCCGCGAGGCGGCCGACCTTGTAGATCAGGAACAGGACCGCGACCAGACCCAGCTCACGGAGCGCAGACAACCAGCGGGATGGGGCGACGGTCACAGCGAGCTCCTCGATGAGCCGACACCGGCCTGACACACCGGCACGATAAAAAACGAAAAGTCGTCACATCGTTGAGGGAAACCGACATGACGGGATACCGGGGGCCACGGTAGTGATCGCCCGCAACACTGCCCTGACCAGCGGCTTCTCGCGAGAGGTTAAACGGAGCTTGAATGAACCATGACGCCCAGCATCCGTAGATCTTGCCACTTGTGCAAGATTCACCCTGCGGATAGTGACGTAACCCGCACCCGAAACGCGCCCGACATCATCAGCAACCCCACCGCCCCCACGGCGAGCAGCAGCGGCAGCCAGCGGCCGGTCACCGCGTACGTCAGCAGCATCCCGACCGAACCACCCGCCGCCACCAACCCGGTGATCACCCCGCGCCGCGGCAGGAACGCCAGGCACCGCCAGGGCACGCGTCCGGCCGGCAGCAGCACCCGGGCCGCGAAGCTGACCATCACGACCGCCACCACCAGCGCGATCGCCTGGGCGAAGCATCCCGCCAGGGCCCACCAGCGGGCCGTCAGGCGCACCGCGAGCACCAGCGGCACCCCGACCGCGAGCCCGCGCCGCAACCCGGCCAGCACCCCGAGGATCGGCCAGGCGAGGGCCTGACCGTCGAGCCGGGCCGGATGGTCGGCGGCCAGCTCCCGCAGCCCGCGCATGGCGTCGGCGACGTGCAGACGTTCCGCGTTGAGCAGGGCGATCAGCCAGCGGCCGCCGGGATGCTCCGGATCCTCGGCGAGCGCCGCCTTGGTGGCACGCGCGGCGGCCCGGCGGCGGCCGGCCACCCGCTCCACCTCGGCGAGGGTGAGCAGGCTGGGCACCGACCGCGGGTCGAACGCGAGGGCCTGCCGGGCCGCGGACCGGGCCGGCCCGAAGTCCCGGCCGGCCAGGTGTGCGCGGGCCAGCACCCGGTGGACCTCCGGTTCGGCGGGGCGCAGCCGGACCGCCTCGCCGGCCGACGCCACCGCCGCGGCCGCCCGGGACAGCGCGATCAGGTTCTCGGCGCGCTCCGCGTGCGCGCCGGCCCAGCCCGGTTCGGCCGCCACCGCGGCGTCCGCGGCGACCAGCGCGTCCGCGGGCCGGCCGGCCAGCCGCAGCACCGCAGCGAGCAGCGCCAGCAGCTCCGGATCGCCGGGCCGGTCGAGCAGCCCGAGCCGCAGCTGCTCCTCGGCCTGGTCATAACGCCCCAGCTCAGCGAGCACCCGCGCACGAGAGGCAGCCGTCATCGAGGCCCGCGCTTCTCAAAAAAGATCATCGAGGCCCGCGCTTCTCAAGAAACATCACCGTGGCTTGCGCTTCTCAGGAAACGTCACCGTGGCTTGCGCTTCTTGAGGTACGCGGCCAGGTCGTCGTACTCGCCGCTCTGGTTGGCGAACATGGCGACGTTGCGGGCGGTGGTGAACCAGGCGTCGGTGGACGGCCGGATCTCCCGGGCCGCGGCCAGCATGTCCGCCTGGTTGATCATGCGGATCTCGCCGCTGTCGATGGAGTCGCGCATGGCGAACTCGGCGGCCGTCTCGCACAGGTGCGCGAGGTCGGCGCCGGAGTAGTTGTCGGTCGCCGCGGCCACCGCGTCCAGGTCGATCCCCTCGACCGGGCGGTCCCGCAGGTGGTACTCGATGATCGAGGCGCGGGCCGGCACGTCCGGCGGCAGCACCAGCACGGTCCGGTCCAGCCGGCCCGGCCGGCGCAGCGCGGCGTCCACGTCCCACGGCGCGTTCGTCGCGGCGAGCACGAAGACGCCCTCGTTGCCGCCCTGCACCCCGTCCAGCTCGGTGAGCAGCTGGTTGACCACGGTACGCATCGCCGACGAGTGCAGCTGGCTGCGCTTGTGCCCGAGCGCGTCGATCTCGTCGAGGAACAGCACGCACGGCGCGTGCCCGCGCGCCGACTCGAACAGGTCGTGCAGGTTGCGTTCGGAGCTGCCCACCCACATGTTCAGCACGTCGGTGATCGACAGCGAGATGAACGCCGCGCCCATCTCCCCGGCGACGGCCCGGGCCAGGAAGGTCTTGCCACAGCCGGGCGGCCCGTAGAGCAGCAGACCGCCGCGCAGGCTCTTGCCGAACAGGCTGCGGAGTTTCGGGTTGCGCAGCGGTCCGAGGAAGGAGACCTCGAGCCGCTTCTTGACGTCGGCCATCCCGCCGACGTCGGCGAGGGTGACGGTGGACCGCTCCACGTCGAACGACCGGTCCCCGTGCCCGCTGACCGGTTCCGGCTCGTCTCCGGACCGGTTCCCGGCGAACCGCGGCGGCACCACGTCGCCGAACTGCTGCTCCATCGCCGCCCAGTCCACCCCACCCGGCCGCGGCACCGGACCGCCGGCCGCCGGATCGTCCGCAGCGGCAGGCTCCCCCGGCTCATGAGCGGCCGGCTCCCCGGGTTCTCCCGCCGCCCGGGGCTCCCCCGGCGCCCGGTGACCACCCTGCGGCGGACCGCTCAGCGCCACCGTCATCAGCCGCTGGGCGGCCGCGTTGCCCGGTTCCCGGCTGAGCACCTGAGCCACATGCCCGATCGCTTCGGCACCCCGCCCGGCCGTCACCAGCAGCTCGGCCAGATGCAGCCGCAGCGGCAGGTCGTCCGGGCGGGCCTGTACCGCCGCAGTGAGGCTGTCGATCAAGGCGTCGCTCATGACCGCGATTATGCCCGCGCCGCCCACAACCCCCATCGCACCACCGGCCCGTCCCCCCGCTTCGGGTCCGCGTTCCCTTTCAAAACCCCCATTCGGTACGACTACCGAGCGCTCGTCCGCAGGCTACGAGCCACGTCCCGCCCGTGAGGCCGCCGCGACACCGTGCCCACCCCGGACCGCAGCGCGCCTCCCGGTCCTGGCTGGGCCTCAGGGGTGTCTCCGCGCTGCGGAGACACCCCTGAGAGCCAGCCGACCCCCTGGCGGCGCGCTGCGGCCGGGAGTGGCTGCGGTCGCGCGCGAGACCACCACGGGACGTGGCTTGTAGCCTGCGGACGGGACTCCCATTTCGTACCATATGGGGTTGAAAAAGGGCCGCCTCCGGAAACCCGGAAGCGGCCCTGATCCGAAGCGGTCTAACCGGGTCGGCGGTAACCGGCGATCGGACCGCGGTCGATCGTCGCCATCCGCACGTGGTCGCCCGTGTGCGGTGCGTGAACCACCATGCCGCCACCGATGTAGATGGCCACGTGGTGCACGTCGGAGTAGTAGAAGACCAGGTCACCGGGCTGCAGCTCGCTGCGGCTGACCGACTTCCCGGAGCCCCACTGATCCTTCGTGTAGTGCTCGAGGTGCACCCCGACGGCCGCCCAGGCCTCCTTCGTCAGACCCGAGCAGTCGTAGCTGTTCGGACCTTCGGAGCCGAAGACATAGGGCTTGCCGATCAGGTCACACGCACGCTGAGCGGCACGGCCGCCCTTGTCGTTGGTGTAGTCGACCGGACACGGACCGGTCTTGAACGGCCCGTCGCTCGCGCCGGACGCGCCATAAGCCTTGATCCGGAGCTTCTGGAGGGAGGTGATCTCCTTCTCGATCGCCGACTTCTTGGTCTTGAGGTCGGTGTCCCGAGTGGAGATCTCGGATGCCAGCGCATCCACCTTCTCCTTGTCGGTCGCGTACTTGTCGCGGAGCTTCACCACGCCCTGGATCGACGCCGTGCGCTTGCTGGCCAGCTGCTCGAGAAGGGAGAGCTTCTCGGTCAGGCCGGTCGGCTTGCCGCTCAGGATCGCCCCGATGGTGCTCGGCGGACCCTGCATGTAGGCGTCGGCAGCCAGGCCACGGACGTCCGTCATGGCCGCGTCGACCTGCTTCTGCAGCGGAGCGAGCGTCTTGTTCAGCTGCTTCTGCTGCTTCTGCAGCTTGAGCAGCTTCCCGTGCACGTCGTTGTAGTCCTCGATGACGGGCTCGAGCTCGTTCCACTGCTTGTCGATCTGGGTCTCGACGCTGCCCGGCGAGGGCGTGGCGTGGGCAACGACAGGACCGGTGAGAACGAGTCCGGCTGTGGCGGCCGCGCAGAGAACACTGCGGAGCACACCACGCGCGCCTATCCGTTTCACGTAGGTGCGTTGTCCTTTCTTCCCACTCGGCCGCCGACCGGGTTAGCTGACGGGTTCGGGCGGGAAGCACGCCCGGCCGCGCGAACGCGGCTTCACCCCGGGTGCGTGGGTCCCCGGCTCGCCTCGCGGCGATTAGGCGGTGGTTCGTCAGATCGGCCGGATGGACGATGGGGGGCTGCCGAACCGGGGATCACCGTACTCGGATCATGCAGGCAACAAAAGCATGCGTGAGGGGGGAAACCGCACGCACACTAACCAACACTCAGAGTGAGCGGAATGGCCAGGCGTCCAGGGCCCGGCCGAGCCAGGGCACCACCAGGATCACCGTGGGTAACACCAGGAGACCCGCCGCGGCGAGGCCGGCGAGGACCGACAGGCCGGTCGAGCCGGGCGCCGGACCGGCCAGCCGGTCGAGACGGCGACGCCGGGATTCACCCGCCGGGTCGGCCGGGGCCTCCTCCGCGAGGGGTACGGCGTCGGAGAGCCGGGCCAGCGCCTCCCGCAGCGGCACCGGCCCGGTACGCCGGCGAGCCGCGTCGTCGGCGACCATCTCGAGCAGCAGGTGCACCGCGTCGAGGGGCGCCCGGCTGCGCAACGGCCGCGGCACCGCCTGATAGAACGCGGTGAACGACTCCATCACCAGCTCGTGCCGGTGCCGCAGGTGCGCCTGCTCGTGGGCGAGCACCGCGTCCACCTGCGCCCGGTCCAGAATCCGCAGCACCGCGTCGCTGAGCACCACCCGCGGCTCCCGCCCCGGCACGCAGTAGGCGAGGGGCAACGCCCCGTCGAGCACCCGCACCTCGGCCCCGCCCAGCTCGCGGTGCCGTTCCACCCGGTCCAGCAGGTCGACGAGCATCCGGTGCCGGGCGCGCCGGGCGCGGGCCCGGACACTCACCTTGACCAGCGAGATCAGCAGCCGGATCACGATCACGGCGGCCACCACCAGCGAGAACACCAGCGCCGCGACGGTCCACGGGTGGTCCGCGCCGGACGCCCGGGTCATCTCCTCCGGGGCGGCGAGGACCACGCCGAGCGCGCAGAGCACCGCGGTCAGCGTCAGCGCCTGCCAGAGCAGGACGGCGGCGACCGGGGCACGGTCCGGCCAGCGCGCGCCGGCCAGCACGCCCGGTACGGCCAGCGAGAGGGTGAGCCCTAGGGCGCCCAGCAGGAGTGCGGTCACGTCTCTTTCGGTGGGACGTCCAGGGCGGCTCGGATGGCGCCGGGGGGCAGCTGACCGAGGAAGTATGCCAGCGCGGCGTCCCGATCGGGAGTGGCGCTGAGCGCGTCGAACATCAGCGCCGCGGTCATCTCCTCGCGGGACTGGGCGGGGGCGTACTTGTAGGCACGGTCCGCCTTCTGCTGGACGACCAGCTTCTTCTTGGCGAGACGGTCGAGGACCGTCATCACAGTCGTATACGCCAAATCACGATTTCTGCTGAGGAGGTCGTGCACCTGCCGCACGGTGAGCGGCTCGGACGCGTCCCACAGCTGTGTCATGACCTCACGTTCAAGGTCGCCTAGTGCCATGTGACCCATCCTACTAGGGCCGGTCGTACTACGTCTCGTAGTATCTACTACGAAGAGTCGTAGAGGGGACACCCGATGGACGTGCTCGACCTGACCCGGCTGCAGTTCGCGGTCGTGACGGTTTACCACTACCTGTTCGTACCGTTGTCGATCTGCCTGTCGGCGGCCGCGGCGGGGCTGCATCTGACGTGGCTTTTCACGGGGAACGAGCGCCATCTCGCGCTGACCAAGTTCGTCGGGAAGCTGCTGATCGTCACGTTCGCGGTCGGCGTGGTGACCGGGCTCGTCCAGGAGTTCCAGTTCGGGCTGGGCTGGAGCGCGTTCGCCAAGTTCTACGGCGACGTGTTCGGGCCGACCCTGGCGGTCGAGGGGATGCTCGCGTTCTTCCTCGAGGCGACGTTCCTGGCGCTGTGGTACTTCGGCTGGGATCGGCTGCCCCGGCGGCTGCACGCGGCGACCATCGTGGTGGTGGCGGTGGGGACGCTGCTGTCGGCGTACATCATCCTGGCGGCGAACTCGTTCATGCAGAACCCGGTCGCGTACGCGATGGACCCGGTCACCGGGCGCGCGCACCTGACCAGCTTCGGTGAGCTGCTGACGAACGAGGTGGTGCTCGCCGCGTTCCCGCACACGATGGCCGGTGCGGCGATGGCCGGCGGCGGGCTGCTGCTCGCCATCGGGGTGTGGCGGCACGCGGCCGATCCGGCGTTCCGGACCCTGGCCCGGCTCGGCGCGTGGCTGATGCTGATCGGCGGGGCGATGACCGCGATCACCGGCGACCACCTCGGCAAGGTGATGACCGCGGTGCAGCCGATGAAGATGGCCGCCGCCGAGGCGCTCTACGAGACCACCACCGGGGCGCCGTTCTCGGTGTTCGCGATCGGGACGCTCGGGCACGACAAGCCGTTCCTGACCGTGGAGATCCCCCGGCTGCTGTCGTTCCTGGGCACCGGGTCGTTCGACGGGACGGTGCAGGGGATCGACGACCTGCAGGCGCAGTACGTGGCGCAGTACGGGCCGGGCAACTACATCCCGATGATCCCGGTGGCGTTCTGGACGTTCCGGCTGATGATCGGGGCGGGGGTGGCCGGGATGGCTCTGGCTGCCTATTACCTGTGGGCGTCGTCGTTGCGCCAACGGTTCCGGATCACACTGCTGCCCGCGTTCCTGCAGATGGGGGCGGGTGTTCCGACGTGGATAAAGCGGATTCTGCTGCTCTCGCCGTTGCTGCCGGCGGCCGCTAACACGTTCGGGTGGGTGTTCACCGAGACGGCTCGGCAGCCGTGGCTCGCATTCGGGATCTCGAAGGTGGCTGACGGGATCTCGCCCGGGTTGACCAGCTCTGAAGTGTTGCTGTCGCTGGGCGGTTTCACGCTCGTCTACGGGTTGCTGGCCGTCGCTTGGTACAAGCTCGTGATCCACCTGTCGCGGCAGGCGCTTTTTCCCGAAATTTCGGACAAATCGCCCGAGCCTGAACCCGCCCCCGCCTACTAGGAGCCGATTCCGATGATCACTTTCTGGTTCGCGGTGCTCGTCCTCGCCTGGGTGCTCTACTTCGTCCTCGAGGGCTTCGACTTCGGCGTCGGCGTGCTGGCACCGTTCCTCGGCCGGGACGAGCACGAGCGCGGGGCGGCCATCCGGACGATCGGCCCGTTCTGGGACGGCAACGAGGTCTGGCTGGTCGCCGCGATCGGCGTCACCTTCGCCGCCTTCCCGGACTGGTACGCGGTCCTGCTCTCCGGCCTGTACCTGCCGATGGTCGGCATCCTGCTGCTGCTCGCGGTGCGCGGCGTCGCCCTGGAGTTCCGCGGCAAACACGACTCGCCGTCCTGGCGCCGCCGCTGCGAATGGCTGCTGTCCGCCTCGTCGGCCGGCGTGGTGCTGCTCTGGGGTGCCCTGCTCGGCGTCTTCACCCACGGCCTGGCCCTCGACGCGAACGGCACGGTCACCGGCCACGGCATCAGCCGCAGCCTGTCCCCGCTGCTCACCCCGGCGGCCGGCCTCGGCGCCCTGGCCGCCCTGATCGCGACGATCCTGCTCGGCGCGACGTTCCTCTCCCTGCGCACCACCGGGCCGGTCCGCCGCCGCGCGGTCGCGCTGGCCCGGCAGGCCGGCAACATCGGCACGGTCGGCCTGCTCCTGGCCGGTGTCGCCACCGGCTCCCGGCTGACCCTGGTCGCGGCGGTGGTCAGCTTCATCGCCGGCATGCTGGCCCGCCAGGGCCGCGAGGGCGCCGCGTTCACCGCGACCGCGATCGGGGTGGCCGGCGCGGTGGTCGCGGTCTTCACCACGAACGGCTCCGTGGTGTTGCGGAGCACGCTCGACCCGCTGTGGTCGCTGACCCGGTCGTCGGCGGCCGCGAGCCCGTCCGCGCTGAAGGTGATCACCGTGGCCGGCGTGCTGATCCTGCCCGGCGTGCTGGCCTATCAGGCCTGGTCCTACTGGGTCTTCCGCCGCCGCGTCGCCAGCGAGCGGGTGCCGTCGTGACCCCTGCGTCCCCCCGCGGTCTTGTCCGCTCCGGATCGCTGCGGCCGGGCCGCGGGTGGGCGCGGTTCCTTCCCCGCCCCCAGGCCGATTCTCCCGGCAAACCCTTTTCCGGTACGCCCTCAGCACCGTCCCCGCACGTTCCCGGCGCGAATTCCGCTCCTGGCGGGCGGCGGGCACCGGGCTCCTCTCCCACGCCGGACTCCTCCCCCGGGCCGGACTCCTCCCGCTCGCCCAGCGGGCCGGGCTCCTCTCCCACGCCGGACTCCTCCCCCGAGCCGGGCGGGCGGCGTGTCGGCCGGGGGCCGATCGATCCGCGACTGCTGCGGCACGCCCGCAGCGGCCGGGCCGGGGTCGCCCTGCTCGCCCTGATCGGAACCGGACAGGCCACCGCGACGCTGGCCATCGCGGTAGCGCTCTGCTGGATCGTCGCCCCCTCGACGTCCCACTCGCTGCTGTTCGGCGGCTCCCGCACCACGGCGATCACCCTGCTCGCCGGGGCGTTCGTGGCACGCGGGCTGCTCTCCTGGACCGAACAGGTGGTCGCCCGCCGCACCGCCGCCCGGGTCACCGACGAGCTGCGCCGTTCCCTGCTCGCCGCGATCGTCGGGCGCGGACCGGCGTGGGTGGCCTCCTACGGCGCGGGCCGGCTCACCACCGTGCTCGGCGCCGGGCTGGACTCGCTGCGCCCGTGGTTCTCCGGATACCTGCCGTCCCTGGTCCTCGGCGTGCTCCTGCCACCCGCGGTGATCATCGTGATGGCCCTGGTCGACCCGGCCTCCGCGATCATCGCCCTGCTCACCCTCCCGCTGGTACCGCTGCTCGGCGCCCTGATCGGCTGGGCCACGCAGGCCCGCTCCCGCCAGCGCTGGGCGGCCGACGCCCGACTGGCCGGCCACTTCCTCGACGTGGTGCACGGCCTCGGCACCCTCCGGATGTACGGCCGCGCCGAACGCCAGATCACCGTGATCGCCGACCTGACCGAACGCCACCGGCACGCCACCCTGCGGGTGCTGCGCGTCGCCTTCCTCTCCTCGACCGCCCTGGACCTGGTCGGCACCCTGGCGGTCGGCCTGATCGCGGTACAGGCCGGCCTGCGGGTGGCCGGCGGCTCGATGTCCCTGGCACCGGCCCTGCTCGCGATCCTGCTGGCCCCGGAGGCCTACCGCCCGCTCCGCGAGATGGCCGCCCGCTACCACGCCGCCACCGACGCCACCGCGGTCATCGCCGACGTCGACGACATCCTCACCACCCCCACCCCAGCCCTGGCGAGCACCGACAGTCCTTTCGCGGCCGCTCGCCACGCCGCGGGTGGCGCCTTCGGGCAGGACGACCCGGAGGCGGCGAGTACCGGAAGCGCAGAGTGGGCTGCCCTCGCCGACGCGGCCCGGTGGGGGGTGCTCGCGGCGGGAGTCCGGGCCGCCTACCCGGGCACCAGCGGTGACGCGCTGTGGCTGCCGGAGCTCGCGGTCCGAGCCGGAGAGCTGGTCGCGCTGCGCGGGCCGTCCGGTGCGGGCAAGAGCACCGCGCTGCGGGTGTTCGCCGGTCTGCACCCGGCCGAGGCCGGCGCCGTCGCGGTAGGACGCGCGTTCCACCTGTCGCAGCGCCCGGCGCTGCCGCACGCCCGCACGGCCGGTGAGGCCTTCGCCGACGACACCACGGCCGAGGAGATTCTGGCCGCGCTACGCATGGTCGGCCTGGACGACGAGGTCGCCGCGGACACCCCGCTCGGCGAGCACGGCAACGGCATCTCGGCCGGTCAGCGCCAGCGCCTGGCCCTGGCCGCGCTGCTGCACCGAGCCGGCCGCGCCGCCGCGCTGACCCGGCGCGCCACTGCCCGCCCGCAGCGCGACGAGCCCGGCCCGCGGCGCCACCCGTTCCCGGTCGTCACCCTGCTGCTCGACGAACCGACCGCCCACCTCGACCCAACCGCCGAACGCCTGGTCGTGGCCCGCCTGCGCGAATTCGCCCGACGCGGCTGCGCGGTCCTGGTAGTAGCCCACCGCCCAGCCCTCCTAGCCGCCGCCGACCGCGTCATCACCCTCCACCCCCAAACCCCGGCTGGCCCCGAGGGGTGCCTCGAGACCCCCAAGGCACCCCTCACCACCAGCCACCACAGCTCGGCTGGCACTCAGGGGTGCCTCAACTACCCCGAGACACCCCCCACCACCAGCCACCACGGCTCGGCTGGCGCTGACGGCGGCCTCAACACCCCCGACACAACCGCCAGCACTAGCCACCAAACACCGGCTGGCGGCGAGAGGTGCCTCAACAGCCCCGAGACACCCCCCAAGACCAGCCACCACAGCTCGGCTGGCACTCAGGGGTGCCTCAAGGACTCCGAGACACCCCTCAAGACCAGCCAGCGCAGCTCGGCTGGGGCTGCGGGGTCTGACACGGCCGGTGGCGGCGGCGGGGTGGGGACGTGGCGGCGGCCGTGGGTGGCTGTGGTGCTCGGGGCCGGGTCGGTGCTGGGTGGGATCGTGCTGACCGGGTCGGCGGCGTGGCTGCTGGTTCGGGCGGCGAGTCTGCCGCCGGTGCTCACGCTGTCCGCGGCGGTGGTGCTGGTGCGCGGCAGTGCGGTGGCCCGGCCGTTGCTGCGGTATCTGGAGCGGCTGGTCGCGCACGATGTGGCGTTCGCGCGGTTGGGGAGGCGGCGGGCGCGGGTCTATGCGGACCTGATCCCGCGGGTGCCGGGGCCGCGGCTGCATCGGCGCGGGGATCTGCTGACCCGGCTTGTCGACGATGTGGACGCCCGGGTGGACGGTCTGCTCCGGGGCCGGCTGCCGGCTCTGACCGCGGCGGTCACGATCGTCGCCGGGGGCGCGGCAGTGGCCGGTATGGCGATTGCCGGGGCAACGGCGGCGACAGGAGAAGGAGCACCAGCCGGGGCAACGGCGGCAGGAACGGCATGGGCAGGGGGCGGAGCGCTGGGGATCGCGCTGGGCGTGGTCGTGCCGCTGGTGGCCGGGGTGCTGATCGCCGGGGTGCTCGCTCCGCTGGTGGCCGGGTGGCAGACGGATCGGCAGGACGCGGCTACCGGGGTGGCCCGGGCCGCGCTGCGCGATGCGATGGTGGAGACCGTCGACGGCGTGGAGGAGTTGGGCGCCGGGGCGGGGCGGTCCGGCGTACCGGAGGAACGGAGCCGGACCCTCGCGGACCTGGAGGCGCGCGCGGCCCGGACCGCCGGACTCGCCGCGGCGATCGCGCACCTGGGGTGGGCGGTGGCGGCCGCCGGGACCGCGCTGGCACTGGACCGCACCGGACTGTCCGCGGAGTGGAGCGCGGTGCTGATGCTCGGCGTGATCGCCCTCGGCGAGCCGATGGTGACCCTGCCGGAAGCGGCCATCGCCCGCCGGCGAGCGGCCGGCGCGGAACGCCGCGTCACCGCCCTGACCACCGAACCCACCCCGGAAACGAAACCCGCGACCGGCAAGGAGCAGGACGCCCGAACCGCGGCGGGGGCGGTATCGGTCACCGGGCTGGTCGCCGGCTGGGATCCGCGCGCCGAACCCACCCTCGACGGCCTTGAGCTCCACCTCGCCCCGGGTGCCAGGATCGCCGTCACCGGGCGCTCCGGCGCCGGGAAGTCCACGCTCGGCGCCGTGCTCGGCGGGCTCCTCACGCCACGGGAGGGGCGCGTCCAGGCAGGTGGCAAGGCAGTGCTCGTCGGGGAGGAGACCGGGCACGTCTTCGCTTCCACCGTACGGGAAAACCTGCGTCTCGCGTCGCCTGCCGCAACCGATCCGCAGCTCCTCGCCGCCCTGCGGCGTGTCGGTCTCGCACCGTGGCTCGCCGCGCTGACGGACGGTCTGGACACCTGGCTCGGCACCGGCGGCAGCACGATGTCCGGCGGGCAACGGCGACGGTTCGCGACGGCGCGGGCCCTGCTCGCCGACCCGGCGCTGCTGATCCTGGACGAGCCGACCGAGGGCATCGACGAGGACGGCGCGCGGGAGTTGATGGCGGATCTGCTGGACGCGGCGTCCGGGCGGACCGTGCTGATCTTCGCGCACCGGGCGGAGGGGCTCGAGCTGGTGGACCAGGTTTACGAAATGGCCGACGGCAAGCTAAATGTCCGGTTGGACCGATCGGTCCTCTAGGGTGGGTTCATGGCACGTACGCCGGTTCCGGGCACCCGTGACACCATTCTGACCGCGGCCGCCGGACTGTTCTACCGGTACGGCGTGCGCGCGGTCGGGATGGCGCAGGTCGTCGAGGCGGCGCACTGCGGGAAGAACCTGCTCTACCGGCACTTCCCGGGCAAGACCGAGCTGGCCACCGCCTACCTCACGCTGTCCCGCCGGGAGCGCGAGAAGGCCGCCGCCGAGGCCCTGCGCTGGGCGAGCACCCCGGCCGCACAGCTGGTCGCCCTGGTCACCGAGATCGCCGAGAGTACCCGCCGGCCGGGGTATCGGGGGTGCGCGTTCCGCAACTACCTCACCGAGTTCCCGGGCGCCACCGACGAGCCCGCGCAGGTGGCCCGGGCCTATCTGGCGGACAGCCGCGCCCAGGTCGACCGGCTGGTGACCGAGCTGGGCGGGAACGACCTGCTCGCCGACCGGATCTGGCTGATCGTGGACGGGGTGCACAGCGGGCCGCCGGAGCAGGCCCAGGTGGCCGTGGACTGGGTGGCCGAGCTAGTCAAGGTGCCGGGCATAAAGTAATTTGTCGTAACGAAGCGAACCAACAGCGACAAAGCGCTCCAAGACGCCATATTTCCGAAAGCCCAGCGACTCGTACAACGCGACAGCCCCCACATTGTCCCCGCGCAGATCGAGCGTGAGCACCTCGATCCCTGCCGACGCAGCCGCCGCGATCAGGGCAGACATCACCGCCCGCCCCACCCCCATGCCCTGAAATTTCGGACTTATCGCCAATTTCTCGATGTCCGCGTTCAACCGATGGGTCGGCCGTTCGTAACGCCGCCAGTACCCGAACCCGATCGCCTCGCCGCCGGAGAAAGCGACAGCCAACACCGTCACCCCGGCCAGCAGCTCCACCACCTCCGGCACCGGCGGTGGCTCCACCCACCCCAGCGCCGCTCCCCCGGCCACCAGCTCCCGCACCACTTCCGCGAGCGCCACCGCGTCCCGCTCGGACACCGCGCCCAGCCGCACCTCGACATCCGCCACCCGGCAAGTCAATCAGGTCCGGTAGTGCGCCACCGTCGACTGCAGGTCCGCCGCCGTCCGCGCCAGATCCGCCGCGGTCTGCTGCGTCTCGGTCGCCCCCGCCGTCACCTGCGCCGCCGCCTGCGCCACCCCGGCGATCGTCCCGGCGATCGCGGTCGAGCCCTCGGCCGCCTGCCCCACGCTCCGGGCGATCTCCGCGGTCGTCGCGGTCTGCTCCTCCACCGCCGCCGCGATCGTCGTCGCGTAGTCGTTGATCGTCGCGATCACCGCGGCGATCTGCCCGATCGCGTGCACCGCCCCGTCCGTCTCGGACTGGATCGACGCCACCTGCGCGGTGATCTCCTGGGTGGCCTGGGCGGTCTCCTGGGCCAGGTCCTTGACCTCGGCCGCGACCACCGCGAACCCCTTGCCCATCTCACCGGCCCGGGCCGCCTCGATCGTCGCGTTCAGCGCCAGCGGCCCGATCAGCTCAAACGCCGAAACGCTCGCGCCGGTAGCCGTCCCGCGCGCTCTCCAGCCGGTGCTTCTCGAACGCCGACCGGCCGGTCCGGTACCGCGCCCGGCCCGCCTCGGTGCGGAACGCCGAGCGGGGCACCGCGTACCGGCCGAGCATCCGGCGGGTGACGAAGAGCAGCACCTCGTCGAGCGCGGCGGCGGCCTTCGCCAGATCCTCGGCGGCGTACCGGTCGGCGACCAGCATCCACTGACCCGGATCGAGCAGCTGGGACGGCGTGCAGCCGTCACCCCACCGGAAGATGTCACCCGTCCGGGGGAACGGTTCCGGCTCCCCCGGGGTGCGGAAGCGGTACTCCCGGGGGTGGCCGCACCCGGGGCAGGCCCAGTCGTACCGGACGGTGTTCTCCCGGCCCACGTCGAGCACCGAGGCACTCCACGGCAGGCCCCGGCCAGGGAAACTCCCGTCGCCGCAGGGGCACGGGTGGAACGCCAGGAAAAGGGTCGTTTCCGCAGAGGTCCGCGCGAACGGTATGCGCATGCGAAGACGCTAGCGAGCCGCTGCCCGAGACGCCATCACGTGCCCTGACCGGCCGCTGTTAGGGTCCCGAGCTGTGAGCGACATCAGCGGCGCCCGGATCATCGGCGGCCGGACCTTCGATTTCTCCCGTCGTGCCGTCGTGATGGCGATCGTGAACCGGACCCCCGACTCGTTCCATGACAAAGGGCGCACCTTCGCGCTGGAGAAGGCCACCGAGGCGGTCCGGGCCGCGGCCGCCGACGGCGCCGACTGGATCGACATCGGCGGGGTGCCGTTCGCGCCGGGTCCCGAGGTGAGCGCGGCCGAGGAGCTGGACCGGGTCCTGCCGGTCGTCGAGGCCGCGCAGGGGCTGGCCGTGGTCTCGGTCGACACGTTCCGCCCGGAGGTCGCCGCCGAGGTGATCAAGCGGGGCGCGGGCGTCGTCAACGACACCTCCGGGCTGCGCGATCCGGCGATGGCCGAGGTGGTCGCGGGCACCGACGCCCAGCTGGTGATCTGCCACAGCCTGGCCGCGCCGCGCACCCTGCACCCCAGCCCGCAGTACCGGGACGTGACCGGCGAGGTCGCCGCGTTCCTGCGGGCGAAGGTCGCGCTGGCGCTGTCCCGCGGCGTCCGCCCCGACCAGATCATCATCGATCCGGGCCACGACCTGAACAAGAACACGCTGCACTCGCTGGAGCTGACCCGACGCCTCGACGAGATCGCCGCGATCGGGTACCCGATGCTCGCCGCGCTGAGCAACAAGGACTTCATCGGCGAGACGCTGGACCGCCCGCAGCAGGAGCGCCAGGCCGGCACTCTGGCCACCGTCGTCTTCAGTCTGCTGCGCGGCGCGCGGATCATGCGGGTCCACGACGTGCGCGCGGCCGTCGACGCGGTCCGGATGACCGAGGCCATGCTGGGCTGGCGCGAACCGGCCTACCTCAAACACAACATCTAAAACCCTGTTTGGTACGACCTCGGCCTGCACCAACCGCAAGCAGCCCGTACCGGGCCTCCACGCGACGCCCGGCCCGCACCGGATCGCTGTGCCGTTCCGGGCTGGATCCGGTGGTCCCGGCCGGCGGTCCCCGGCGCGGCGTCAGTCAGCCGCGTCGTCCTCGGCCGGCAGCGTGCTGAGCAGGTCGACCATCCACGACTGCTGGGCGACCGCGTCCGGGCCGACGACGCGCATCGCGCCGAGCACCGTGAGCAGCATGCCCATCGCGAAGAAGTCCCGGGTCTCCTCGGCGCTGGCCCCGGTCAGCTCCCGGACCAGGTCGTACTGACTGCCGAAGCAGGCGCGCACCGCGTCACCCAGCACCGGATCGTCACCACCGGCGGCGAACCCGTGCAGCAGCACGGTCAGCAGGTCCCGCTCGGCGAGCAACTCGTGATACGCGTGACCCAGCCCGGCGAGGGTCGGCTCGTGCTCGGCGGCCGCCCGCCACAGCGCCTCGATCCGCAGGCTCGCCTGACGCACCGTGGCCAGGAAGAGCTCCTGCTTCGACCCGAAGATCCGGATCACGTACGGCTGTGACACACCGGCCAGCCGGGCGACCTGGTCGGTGCTGGTGCCGGCGTATCCGCCCTGCGCGAAGGCGGTGATCGCGGCGGCCACGATCTGTTCCTGACGTTCCGATGCGGTGAGGCGGGTCCGAGTCACGTTGACATGTTATCAGTTGATGCTTACCGTACTTAGTTATCAGCGGATAACAACTTCCGTGGACTCCAGGGGGATGTCGTGACCACTCTCGTACCGGAAAAGCCCGACTCTCTCGCGCCGGACGGACCCGCCGCCGGGGCGCGGACCCGGACCGCCCGGCCGATCGCGGCGATCCTCGCCGCCGTCGGCATCCCGACCTTCATGGTGTCGCTGGACAACCTCGTGGTCAGCACGGCGCTGCCGGTGATCCGCACCGAGCTGCACGCCTCGATCGCCGACCTGCAGTGGTTCGTCAACGCCTACACGCTACCGTTCGCGGCGTTCCTGCTCACCGCGGCCGCGTTCGGTGACCGGATCGGCCGCCGCCGGATGTTCATCGCCGGCATCGTCGTCTTCACCCTCGCCTCCGCGGCGGCCGCGCTCTCCACCGAGGCCTGGCAGCTCACCGCGGCCCGGGCGGTGCAGGGCCTGGGCGGCGCGGCGATCACCCCGCTGGCACTGACCCTGCTGGCCCGGGCGGTGCCACCGCAGATGCGCAACGCCGCGGTCGGCATCTGGGGTGGCATCACCGGTCTCGGCGTCGCGGTCGGCCCGGTCGTCGGCGGCGCGGTCGTCAACGGCCTGCACTGGTCCTGGATCTTCTGGCTGAACGTGCCGGTCGGCGTGATCGCGGTGATCCTGGCGACCACGGTGCTCGACGAGTCCCGCGGTGACGGCCGCAAGCTCGACCCGATCGGCCTGGTCCTCTCGGCCGGCGGCATGCTGCTGCTGATCTGGGGCGTGGTGGACGGCCCGGACCGCGGCTGGACCTCCGGCCGGGTGCCGGTCATGCTGGTCACCGCGGTCGTGATGCTAGCCGGGTTCCTGTTCTGGCAGTCCCGCAACAGCTCGCCGATGCTCCCGCTGCGGCTGTTCCGCAACCGGGGCTTCAGCCTGGTCAACGCGGTGACCCTGACGTTCTCGGCCGGCGCGTTCGGCTCGGTGTTCCTGCTCGCCCAGTTCTTCCAGGTGGTGCAGGGGCTCAGCCCGCTGCAGTCCGGCCTGCGCACCCTCCCGTGGACCGCCGCCCCGATGCTCGTCGCCCCGCTGGCCGGCCTTTTCGCCAGCCGGATCGGCCAGCGCAACCTGATCGTCGCGGGCCAGGCGTTCCTCGCGGCCGGCCTGCTCTGGGTGGGCCTGACCCTGTCGGTCACCGTGTCCTACACGTCGCTGATCGGCGCGTTCGTCCTGGCCGGCATCGGCATGGGCCTGACCTTCGCCCCGGTGAGCACCATGGTGCTGGCCAGTGTCGACCCCGCCGAACACGGCGTCGCCTCGGGCACCAACAACACCATCCGCGAGTTCGGCGTCGCGGCCGGCGTGGCGGCGCTCTCCTCGATCTTCAGCTCGCTCGGCGGCTTCTCCAGCTTCGACAGCTTCCTCGACGGCACCCGCCCGGCGGTCCTCACCGGCGCCGCGATCCTCGCCGTCGGCGCCGTGATCGCCCTCTGGCTCCCCCGCCGCGCCTGACCCCCACCCGCCCCCCCCCCCCCCCCCCCCCCCCCCCCCCCCACCCCCCCCCCCCCCCCCCCCCCC
>NZ_LLZH01000032.1:0-19190 GCF_001509495.1 Actinoplanes awajinensis subsp. mycoplanecinus
ACCGTGGTCTCGACCGTGGAGGCGGGCGGCGACTGGACCGACCCGGAGTACTGGGTGCGGCAGGTCCGCGAGCCGGTGCGGTTCGCCGACGCCGTGACCCGGCTGAACGCCAACCGGGTCCTGGAACTCGGTCCGGACACCGTGCTCGCCACGCTCGTGCCCGGTTCGCTCGCCGCCCTGGGTCCCGACCGCGACGAGGCCACCACCCCGCTCATCGCCGTCGCCGCGCTGCGCCGCGACCGGGATGAGGTCACCACCCTGCTCACGGCGGTCGCCGCCCTGTTCACCGACGGCCAGGACGTCAACTGGGCCGCTGTGCTCGGCGACGGCCTCCGCGCTGACCTGCCCACCTACCCGTTCCAGCACCGGCGGTTCTGGCTGGAGCCCACGCCGCCGTCCGGCGACGTGACCGCCGCCGGCCTCGACGACCCGGAGCACCCGCTGCTGGCCGCCGCCGTCGAACTGCCGGGCTTCGGCGCGATGCTGTTCACCGGCACCCTGACGGCCGGCAACCCGTCCTGGCTCACCGACCACCGCGTCCACGACGCCACCGTCGTCCCCGGCACCGCGCTGCTCGAAGTGGCCCAGGCGGCCGGTGCCCGCGCCGGCACCCCGGCGGTGGAGGAACTCGTCCTGCGCGCCCCGCTCACCCTGCCGGCCACCACCCCGGTCCGGTTGCGGGTCCAGGTCGCGGCACCCGACGCCGCGTTCCGGCGCGCGCTGACCATCCACTCCCGACGCGACGACGAGCCAGGCGGCTGGACCCTGCACGCCACCGGCGCGCTCGCCGCCACCCTCGAAACCCCGGGTGACTCCCCGGACCTGCTGGTCTGGCCGCCGGCCGACGCCGACGAGCTCACCCTCGACGGGCTCTACGACGACTATGCGGCCGCGGGCCTCGGCTACGGCCCGGCCTTCCGCAACCTGCGCCGCGTCTGGCGGCGCGGCACGACGGTGTTCGCCGAGATCAGCACCGACCAGGCCACCGACGGCTACGCGGTGCACCCGGCCCTGTTCGACGCGGCGCTGCACGCGATCGGCGCCGCCGGGATGGTGCCGGCCGGCGACGCCCACCTGCCGTTCGCCTTCTCCGGCGTCCGTTGGGAGCGGCCTGCCGGCGCGACCGTGCGGGTGTGTCTCACGCCCGGCCCGGCCGCTGCAAGCGTCCGCCTCACGCTCGCCGACTCCTCCGGCCTGCCGGTCGCCGAGGTCGACAACCTGGTCCTTCGCCCGGCGGCAGCCGGCCGCCCGGGCGCCTCTGCGGACCGGTTGCTGTTCGGCGTCGAGTGGACGCCGCAGCCGGTCGTGCCGCAGGCGGAACCGATGGTGACGATGACGCTGGGCGAGGCCCTGCCCGCACCGGCCCCGGTCCTGCTGGTCGACGCGACCGCGCCCGGCCCGGCCCGGGACCGCTCCGCCGCACTGCTGAGCCTGTTGCAGACGTGGCTGCCCGATCCGCAGTGGGCCGGCTCCCGGCTGGTGATCCGCACCCTCGGCGCGGTCGGCGACCACGTCACCGACCCGGACGGTGCCGCGCTGTGGGGCCTGGCCCGCTCCACGCAGTCCGAGCACCCGGACCGGGTGCACCTGCTCGACAGCCCCGGCGACGCTTTCTACCCGGTGCCGCAGGCGCTGGTGCGCGACGGCCTGGTGCGGGTGCCCCGGCTGGTCCGGACCACGACGTCCGGCACGCCGGACTTCGGGACCGGCACCGTGGTGGTCACCGGCGCCACCGGCACGCTGGGTGGCCTGATCGCCCGCCATCTGGTGCGGGCACATGGCGTCCGCGACCTGCTGCTGCTGTCGCGCTCCGGCCGGGACGTGGTGATCGACGGTGCCCGGGTGCGTTCGATCGCGTGCGACCTGGCCGACGCCTCGGCGGTCGCGGCCGTCCTGCGCGACGAGCCGGTGACCGCGGTCGTGCACGCCGCCGGGGTGCTCGACGACGGCACCGTGGAATCACTGACCCCGCAACGCCTCGACACCGTGTTCCGCGCGAAGGTCGACGCGGCGCGTAACCTCGCCGCCGCCACGCGGGACCTGCCGCTGAGCGCGTTCGTGCTGTTCTCCTCGGCGGCGGGACTGTTCGGCAACCCGGGGCAGGCGAACTACGCCGCCGCGAATGCGTACCTCGACGCGTACGCATGCTGGTTGCGAACCGAAGGTGTACCCGCGACCTCGATGGCCTGGGGGTTGTGGGACGCCGGCATGGGTGACGGTGCCGACCTCGACCGGCTGCGCCGCGGCGGCGTGCTCGCGCTCACCGCCGAGCAGGGCCTCGCCGCCTTCGACGCGGCCCTGGGCGCCGGTCCGCTGGTCGCCCCGCTGGCGATCGACCTCGCCGCGCTGCGCAACGCGCCGAGCGTTCCGGAACTGCTGCAGGGCCTCGCTCCGGTCCGCGCCACCACCCGTACCCCGGCCTCCGGCGCGCTGGGCCGGCGGCTCGCCGCGCTCCCGGCGGCCGACCGGGACCACGCCGTGCTGGGCCTGGTCCGCGCGCAGGTCGCCGACGTGCTCGGGCACACCTCGGCCGGTCAGGTCGCGGCCGGTCGCGCCTTCACCGAGCTGGGCTTCGACTCGCTCACCGGGATCGAGCTGCGCAACCGGCTCGCCGCCGCCACCGGGCTGCGACTGCCCTCCACGCTGGTCTTCGACTATCCGACCGTCGCCGCGCTCGCCGGGCACCTGGCCGGGCAGTTCGCCGGCCCGGACACTGCCGACGTCGCAGCCGCGCCGGTGGCTGCCGCCCGTACCGAAGAACCGATCGTGATCGTCGGCATGGCCTGCCGCTATCCGGGCGGTGTCGCCTCGCCGGACGACCTGTGGAACCTCGTCGCCGCCGGCGGCGACGGCGTCGGGTTGTTCCCGGAGGACCGGGACTGGCCCGAGGTCTACCACCCGGACCCGGACCACCCGGGCACCTCCTACACCCGGCACGGCGGATTCCTGCCCGGCGCCGCCGACTTCGACCCGGAGCTGTTCGGCATCGCGCCGCGCGAAGCCCTGGCCATGGACCCGCAGCACCGGCTGCTCCTGGAGACGTCGTGGGAGGCGTTCGAACGGGCCGGCGTCAACCCGCGGGGGCTGCACGGCTCACGGACCGGCGTGTTCGTCGGCGTCATGTACAACGACTACGGCCTGGTGCTCGACGGATCCACCGACAACACCGAGGGCTTCCTCGGCGTCAGCAACAGCGTCGCCTCGGGCCGCGTCTCCTACACGTTCGGTCTGGAAGGCCCGGCGGTCACGGTCGACACGGCGTGTTCGTCGTCGCTGGTGGCACTGCACATGGCCGTCCAGGCGCTGCGCAACGGCGAGTGCGACGCGGCGCTGGCCGGTGGTGTCACGGTGATGGCGACCCCGGCGACCTTCGTCGGCTTCTCCCGGCAGCGGGGCTTGGCGCCCGATGGCCGGTGCAAGTCGTTCGCCGACGGGGCGGACGGCACGGGCTGGTCCGAAGGCGTCGGCATGCTGCTCGTCGAACGGCTTTCCGACGCGCAGCGGCTCGGTCACCCGATCCTCGCGGTGGTGCGGGGGAGTGCGGTCAACCAGGACGGCGCGTCGAATGGGCTGACCGCGCCGAACGGGCCGTCGCAGCAGCGCGTCATCCGCGCGGCGCTGGCCAGTGCCGGTCTGACCACGGCCGACGTGGACGCGGTCGAGGCGCACGGCACGGGCACGTCGCTCGGTGACCCGATCGAGGCGCAGGCGCTGCTGGCGACCTATGGGCAGGATCGGTCAACGCCGCTGCTGCTCGGTTCGGTCAAGTCGAACCTCGGCCACACCCAGGCCGCCGCCGGTGTCGCCGGGATCATCAAGATGGTCCAGGCGATGCGGCACGGCTCGCTGCCGGCGACGCTGCACGTGGACCGGCCGACCGAGCAGGTGGACTGGTCGGCCGGCGAGGTGGAGCTGCTGACCTCGTCGCGGGAGTGGCCTGCGGTAAATCGGCCGCGCCGGGCGGCGGTGTCGTCGTTCGGGATCAGTGGCACCAACGCGCACGTCATCCTCGAAGCAGTCCCGGCCGTCGAACCGGTGGCCGGCATCGAGCTGCCGGTCACGCCGATCGTGCTGACCGCGGCCGGCCCGGAAGCCCTCGACGACCTGGACACTCTCGTCGCCGCCCGCACCGACCTGCCGCCGGGCCGGATCGCGGCGACCCTGGCCACCCGGGCCATGCTGCCGCACCGCCTGGTGCACCTCGGCGACGACGACATCCGGGGCATCGCCACCGAGGGCCGCCTCGCGATCGTCTTCACCGGCCAGGGCTCCCAGCGCCTCGACATGGGCCGCGGCCTCTACGAGGTGTTCCCGGTTTTTGCCGCCGCGTATGACGAGGTCGCGGCGCTGCTGGAGCTGCCGGAGCCGGAGGTGGAGCAGACCGGCTGGGCGCAGCCGGCCATCTTCGCCCTGGAGGTCGCCTTGCTCGCCCTGGTGCGCTCGTGGGGCATCCGCCCGGATGTCGTCGCGGGCCATTCCATCGGCGAGATCGCGGCGGCCCATGCGGCCGGTGTCCTGAGCTTGGCCGATGCTGCCACGCTGGTCTCCGCGCGGGGGCGCCTCATGCAGGCCCTGCCCGCAGGCGGGGTCATGGTGGCGGTGCAGGCGTCGGAGGACGAGGTTCGTGCCGCGTTCCCGGAGGTTGACATCGCGGCGGTCAACGGGCCGCGCGCGGTGGTCGTGTCAGGTCCCTCTTCGGACATTTCACCCCTTGAAGGGTACGGGTGGAAGACGACCCGGCTGCGGACCAGTCACGCATTCCACTCCCGGCTGATGGAGCCGATGCTCGACGACTTCCGCGCCGTCGTGACAACGCTGACGTTCAGCGAGCCCCGCCTGGCCGTGGCCTCGACCGTGGACGCCGATGGCGACTGGACCGACCCGGAGTACTGGGTGCGGCAGGTCCGCGAGCCGGTGCGGTTCGCCGACGCGGTGGCCCGTCTCGACGCGGCCCGGGTCCTGGAGCTCGGCCCGGACACCGTGCTCGCCACCCTCGTGCCCGATGCGGTCGCCGCGCTGCGCCGCGACCGTTCCGAACCGCACACGCTGCTGCGCGCCGTCGCCGAACTGTTCGTCCGCGGCCAGCACGTCGACTGGACGGCGCTGCTCGGCCGGGCCACCGCCGACCTGCCGACCTACCCGTTCCACCACCGCCGGTTCTGGCCCCGGCCCCGCACCGGTGCCGGCGGCGACGTCACCGAGCTCGGCCTCACCGGCACCGGGCACCCCGTCCTCGGTGCGGCCGCCGAGATCCCCGGCTCCGGCGTCGTGCTGTTCACCGGCTCGCTGTCGACCGCCACCCACCCGTGGACGGCGGAGCACACCGTGCACGGCGCCGTCGTCGTCCCGGGTGCGGCCTTGGCCGAGATGGTGCTCGCCGCCGGTGCCGAAGTCGGCGCACCGGCACTGGACGAACTGCTGCTGCAAACTCCGCTCACCCTGCCCGGCCGCGACGCCGTCCAACTCCGCGTCATCGTCGCCGCACCGGACGATGACGGCCACCGCGCGGTCGCCGTGCACGCCCGGACCGGCACCGACGGCCCGTGGACCGAGCACGCCACCGGGGTGCTGTCCGCCGACACCGGCGCCGAACTCGTCACCGTCCCCGTCCCCGCCGACGCCGACGAACTCGACCTGACCGGCCTCTACCCAGCACTGGAGGCCGCCGGCCTCGGCTACGGCCCGGCCTTCCGCGGACTGCGGCGCGCCTGGCGCTCCGGCGACGACGTGTACGCCGAGGTCCAGGTCGACGCCGCATCCGACGGATTCGCGCTGCACCCGGCCCTGCTGGACAGCGCCCTGCACGCCGTCGCCGCCGCCGGGATGCTGCCCGGCGACACCGTGCAGCTGCCGTTCGCCTTCACCGGCGTGCGGATCCTGACTCCCGGCGCGACCAGCCTCGTGCTGCGGCTCGCCCCGGCCGGCCCCGGCGGCGTGCGCCTGGACATCGCCGACCCGGCCGGGCTGCCGGTCGCCGTCGTCGACCGCGTCGCGCTGCGCCCGCTGGCCCCGCCGGCACCGTCCGAGCAGGCCGGCCTGTACACCGTGACCTGGCAGCCCGCCCCGGTGACCGGCACCGACCCGGCCGGATGGCACCACCTGCCGTACGGCCAGCCGCTACCCACCCTGCCCGTCGCACCGGCGGTCGTGCTGCTCGACGCCACCGCGCCGCCACCGGCGAGCCCGGCCGCGGTTCACCGCGCCGTGGCGGCTACCCTCGCCCTGCTCCAGCAGTGGGTCACCGACCCGGCCTGGTCCGCCAGCCACCTCGTGGTGCTGACCTCCGGCGCGGTGGCCACCACCGCGGCCGACCCGCTACCCGGGCTCACCCACGCCGCGCTGTGGGGCCTGGTCCGCGCCGCGCAGAGCGAGCACCCCGGACGGTTCACCCTGGTCGACGCGGACGGCGGCCCGGACGGGCACACGCTGGTCCCCGGCCTGGTCGCGGCGGGAATCGGCCAGGCCGCAATCCGGGGCGACGCGGTCCTGGTGCCGAGGTTCGCCCTCGCCCCGGCCGCACCCGAGCCGATCTCCCTGGGCGACGGCACGGTGGTGCTCACCGGCGCCACCGGGGCCCTCGGCACGGCCCTGGCCCGGCACCTGGTCACCGCGCACGGCGTCAAGAGCCTGCTGCTGGTCAGCCGCCGTGGTGCGGCCGCACCCGGGGCCGCCGAGCTGCTCGACGAGCTGACCGCAGCCGGTGCCGAGGTCCGGCTGGAAGCCTGCGACCTCGCCGACGCGGAAGCCGTGCGAGGCCTGCTCGCGTCGGTCGAGGTCGGCGCGGTGGTGCACGCCGCCGGCAGTACCGACGACGCGACCCTCACGTCGCTGACTCCCGAGCGGCTGGCGGGCGTGCTGGCCGCCAAGGTCGACGCTGCCGTCAACCTGCGGGCCGCCACGGCCGACCGGCAGCTCACGGCGTTCGTGCTGTTCTCCTCGGTCGCCGGGCTGCTCGGCAACCCGGGACAGGCGAACTACGCGGCGGCGAACACTTTCCTCGACGCGTATGCGAGCCGGTTGCGCGCCGACGGCGTACCCGCAATGTCTTTGGCCTGGGGTTTGTGGGACGCTGGTCTTGGCGTTGGCGCCGACCGGGACCGGATGCGTCGCGGCGGCATCGTGCCGCTGTCGACCGGGGACGCGCTCGGACTGTTCGACACCGCGCTCGGTGCCGGAGCCGCGCTGCTCGTCCCGCTCGGCGTGGATCTGCCCGCGCTGCGCCGAGCCGCCGCCGCGGGTTCGATTCCGGAACTGTTCAGCGGTCTGGCGCCGGCCACCCGTACCCCTGCTCGGTCGGCCTCGACCGGCCGCGACCGCGCGCTGACCGCCCGCCTGGACACCCTCGCGCCCGCCGAGCGCACCCGGACGCTGCTCGGCCTGGTCCGTACCCATGCTGTTGCGGTCCTCGGCCACGCCGGGCCGGCCGACATCGGCGACGACCGGTCCTTCGGCGAGCTGGGCTTCGACTCGCTCACGGCGGTCGAGTTCCGCAACCGCCTCGCCGCCGACACCGGGCTGCGCCTGGCACCCACGCTCATCTTCGACCACCCGACGCCGCTGGCGCTCGCCACCGCGTTGCGCGACCAGCTCACCCCGGAACCGGCCGGTGGCGACGCGGCACTGCTCGCCGAACTGGCCCGGCTGGAGAGCAGCCTGACAGCGAGCACCCCCTCCGAGGCCACCCGTACCTCGGTGGCGCTGCGGCTGCGGGCCCTGCTCGCCGGCTGGGCCGGCGCCGAAGCCACTACCGGCGCCGAAGCGACGGCCGACACCGACATCGCCGACGCCGACGACGACGAACTGTTCAGCCTGCTCGACAACGAGCTCGGCGCGAACTGACCCCCTGCGACCCGAGGAAGACATGGACACCGAAGCGAAGCTGCGCGACTACCTCAAGCGGGCCACCACCGACCTGCGGCAGGCCCGCCGCGACCTGCTCGACGTCCAGGAGAAAGCCACCGAACCGGTGGCCATCGTCGGCATGGCCTGCCGCTACCCCGGCGGCGTGCGCACACCCGAGCAGCTCGGCGACCTGCTGGACGCCGGCCGGGACGCCATCACCGGCTTTCCCGGCGACCGCGGCTGGGACGTCACCGACGGCGACTTCGCCCTGCAGGGCGGCTTCCTCGACGACGCGGGCTCGTTCGACCCCGCGGTGTTCGGCATCTCCCCGCGCGAGGCGCTGGCCATGGACCCGCAGCAGCGGCTGCTGCTGGAGTGCGCGTGGGAGGCGTTCGAGCGTGCCGGGCTGGACCCGCTCGGCGTCAAGGGCACCCGGACCGGGGTGTTCGCCGGCGTCATGTACCACGACTACGCCGCCCAGCTGAGCACGCTGCCCGAGGGCGTCGAGGGGTACCTGGCGACCGGCACGTCCGGCAGCGTCGTCTCCGGGCGGGTCGCGTACACCTTCGGCCTCGAGGGCCCGGCGCTGACCATCGACACGGCCTGCTCGTCGTCGCTGGTCGCCCTGCACCTCGCGGTGCAGGCGCTGCGCCGCGGCGAGTGCAGCATGGCCCTGGCCGGCGGCGTCACCGTGATGGCCAGCCCCAGCACGTTCGTCGAGTTCGCCCGCCAGGGTGGCCTGGCCGGCGACGGGCGCTGCAAGCCGTTCGCCGCCGCGGCCGACGGCACCGGCTGGTCCGAAGGCGCCGGCCTGCTGCTGGTCGAGCGCCTCTCCGACGCCGAACGCCTCGGCCACCCGATCCTCGCGGTGATCCGTGGCAGCGCGGTCAACCAGGACGGCGCGTCCAACGGCCTCACCGCCCCGAACGGCCCCTCCCAGCAGCGCGTCATCCGCGACGCCCTCGCCGACGCCGGGCTCACTCCGGAACAGGTGGACGCGGTCGAGGCGCACGGCACCGGCACCCGGCTCGGCGACCCGATCGAGGCGCAGGCGCTGCTTGCCGCGTACGGCCGGGACCGCGCGACCCCGCTGCGGCTCGGCTCGCTCAAGTCCAACCTGGGCCACACCCAGGCCGCGGCCGGCGTCGGCGGCATCATCAAGCTGGTCGAGGCGCTGCGCCGCGGCGTGCTGCCCCGCACCCTGCACGTCGACGCGCCGTCCCCGCACATCGACTGGTCCACCGGCGCCCTGCAACTGCTCACCGAGGCGAGCCCGTGGCCGGCCGGCGAGACACCCCGGCGCGCCGCGGTGTCCTCGTTCGGTTTCAGCGGCACCAACGCCCACATCGTCATCGAGGAGCCGCCGGCCACGGTGTCCACCCCGGACGCCGGCGACGACCTCACCCCGGTGGTCCCGCTGCCGCTCGCCGGCGCGGACCAGCAGGGACTCGCCGCCCAGGCCGCCTCGGTACGCGAGTATCTGGCCGCCACCGGCGCCCCGCTCGCCGACCTCGCCGCCACTCTCGCCACCCGCGCGGGCCTGCCGTCGCGGGCGGTCGCCTGGGACGCCGCCGGCCTCGACGCGGTGGCCGCCGGCCTCGGTCCGGTCGCCGGATCACCCTTGGGCAGCACCGACGTCGTCTTCGTCTACCCGGGCCAGGGCGGTCAGTGGCTGCGCATGGCGGCCGGCCTGCTGGACACCCCGGCGTTCGCCGACCGGCTGCGCGAGTGCGACCAGGCCCTCGCCCCGCTCACCGGCTTCTCGGTCGAGCAGGTGCTGCGCGGCACCGACGAGTGGCTGACCCGCGTCGAGGTGGTCCAGCCGGTGCTCTGGGCGGTCGGTGTGGCCCTGACCGCGTGGTGGGAGTCCTACGGTGTGGTGCCCGCCGCCGTCCTCGGGCACTCCCAGGGCGAGGTGGCCGCCGCCGTGGCGGCCGGCGCGCTGTCGGTGCGCGACGGCGCCCGGGTGGTCGCCGCCCGGTCCCGCGCCCTGGTCGACCTCGACGGCACCGGTGGGATGGCGTCCATCGGCGCCCCCGCCGACGAGGTCGAGTCCTGGCTGGCCGCCGAGCAACCGGGTCTGGTCGTGGCCGCGGTCAACTCCCCGGACCAGGTCGTGGTGGCCGGTGAGCGCCCGGCCCTGGAATCGTTTGTGGCCTGGTGCGACGCGCGCGGCGTGCGGGCCCGGCTGGTCGAGGTCGGCTACGCGTCGCACTCACCGCGCGTCGAGCCGGTGCACGACGCCGTGCTGGCCGGGCTGGCCGGTGTGCGCGGCGCGACACCGCGGATCCCGTGGTACTCCACCGTCACCGGCGAGCAGGTCACCGAGGCGGTGGGCCCGGAGTACTGGTGGTCCAACCTGCGCGAGCCGGTCCGGTTCGCGCCGGTGGTGCGGCAGCTGGCCGAGGACGGCTTCCGGCTGTTCGCCGAGGTGTCCGGGCACCCGGTGCTGACCCTCGCGCTCGAGCAGTGCGCCCCCGGCGCGGGCGTGTGGGGCACGCTGCGCCGCGGCGAGGATGGTCCGGCCGCGCGGATCCGTGCGCTCGGTGAAGCATGGGTACGCGGTGCCACGGTCGACTGGCGAGCCTGGCCGGTCCGTGGCCGCTGGCTGGCCGGGCTGCCCACCTATCCGTTCCAGCGCCAGCACTTCTGGCTGACCTCCGCGCCCGGCGCCGGCGACCTCACCGAGGCGGGCCTGGACGGCACCGGCCATCCGCTGCTCGCCGCCGCCGTTCTGCTGCCCGACTCGGGCACCGTGGTGTTCACCGGGCACGTGTCGCGGCGTACCCACGCCTGGCTGACCGACCACGAGGTGCTCGGCTCGGTGCTGGTGCCGGGCGCGGCGCTCGCCGACCTGGCACTGGCGGCGGGGGAGTGGACCGGCGCCCCGCACGTCGAGGAGTTGCTGTTGCAGGCGCCACTGGCGCTGCCCGAGACCGGCGGCGCCGACCTGCGTGTCACGGTGACCGAACCGGAGCCGGGCGCCGCCCGCCGCACCGTCACCATCCATTCGCGTGCCGCGAGCCCGACCGCACCTGATGGGGAGTGGACGCTGCACGCCACCGGCACGTTGCGCCCGGCCAGTCCCACAGCCGAGCCGACTGACCTGCCGTGGCCGCCCGCCGACGCCGAGCCGGTCGACGCCGCCGCGCTCTACGCCGCCCTGGCCGGCACCGGCCTCGCCTACGGCCCGGCCTTCCAGGGCCTGCGCCGGGCCTGGCGCCGCGACGGCGAGATCCTCGCCGAGATCACCCTGCCCGAGGGCCTCGACACCGACGGATACGGCGTGCACCCCGCCCTGTTCGACGCCTGCCTGCACGCGCTGGCCGCCGGCGGCCTGGTGTCCGGCGACGACGCCCTGCTCCCGTTCGCCTTCCGCGACCTGCGCCTGCACGCCGTCGGCGCGGCCGAGCTGCGCGTGCGCCTGACGCCCGCCGAGGGCACGGACACCGTGCGGCTCACCGCGGCCGACAGCACCGGCAGCCCGGTCCTCACCATCGAGGCCCTCGCGGTCCGCCCGGTCACCGCCGATCGCCTCGGCGCCGCGCCCGCCCTGCCCCTCTACACCTTGACCTGGACCGACACCGGCACACCGGCCGCGGCGTCGACCCCGTTGCCGGTCATGACCCCGACCTCGCACACTAGCCTCCTAGGAAGCCTTGGCGGGGGTGACGACGACGTCATCGTGCTGGACTGTGCCGACGCCGGGCTCGCCGACGCCGCGGCCGTGCGTGACCTGACCGCCCGCGTCCTCGACGTCCTGCAGCGCTTCCTCGCCGACGACGGTGGCCACCTGGTCGTGCGCACCGACGGCGCCGTCGCGGCCCCCGCCGGCGACACCGTCGGTGACCTGGCCGCCGCCGCGATCTGGGGGCTGGTCCGCTCGGCGCAGAGCGAGCACCCCGGCCGGCTCACCCTCGCCGACACCCCGGCCCTGGACCTGATCCCCGCCGTGCTCGCCACCGGCCACCCCCAGGTTGCCGTCCGCGACGGCCGGATCCTGGTCCCGCGCGTCGCCCGCGACAGCACCGCACCGGACAGCGCGCTGCCCGACCTGACCGGCGGCACCGTCGTGGTCACCGGTGCCACCGGCACCCTGGGCCGCCTGGTCACCCGCCACCTGGTGGCGGCACACGGCGTCCGCGACCTGCTGCTGCTGTCCCGCTCCGGCGGGGGAGAGGCGCCCGACGGCGCCGACGTGCGCATGGTCGCCTGCGACGTCACCGACCGCGCCGCCCTCGACGCCGCACTGGCCGGCCTGACCGTCAGCGCCGTGATCCACACCGCCGGCGTGCTCGACGACGCGCTGCTGGCCGACCTCACCCCCGACCGCCTGGACGCCGTGCTGCGCCCCAAGGTCGACGCCGCCTGGAACCTGCACGACGCCACCGCCGGGCACCCGGTCGCCGCGTTCCTGCTGTTCTCCTCGGCCGCCGGGCTGCTCGGCAACGCCGGGCAGGCCAACTACGCCGCCGCCAACGCGTTCACCGACGCGTTCGCCGCGTTCCGCCACGCCCGCGGGCTCCCGGCCACCTCACTCGCCTGGGGTCTGTGGGAGACCGACGCGGGGATGGCCGGCAGCCTCACCGACGCCGACCGGCGGCGGCTGCGGCGCGGCGGGGTGCTGCCGCTGATGCCCGAGCAGGGGCTCGCGCTGTTCGACGCGTCCCTGCGTACCGGTGTCGCGCTGACCGTCCCGGTGGCGTTGAGCCTGCCCGCGCTGCGGGCCACCGCGGAGAGCGGACTGCTGCCGCCGGTGCTGTCCGGGCTGGTCCGTACCGGGCTGCGGCGGGCCGCCACCGCCACCGACCCGGGTGCGTTCGCGCAGCGGCTCGCCGGGCTGACCGGCGCCGAGCGGGAGCAGACCGCGGTGGAGCTGGTGCGCGGCACGGTCGCCGCGGTGCTCGGCTTCGCCTCCGGCAGCGCGATCGACGGCAACCGGGCGCTGCGCGACCTCGGCTTCGACTCGCTGACCGCGGTCGAGCTGCGCAACCGGCTGCAGCTGGCCACCGGCCTGACCCTGCCGGCGACGCTGGCCTTCGACTACCCGAACGCCCGGGCGATCGCGCTGTTCCTGCTGGACCGGGCGCTGGGCGCGGCCGCAGCGGCGCCGGTCGTGGCGGCGGTCGCGGGCCGGGCCGACGAGCCGATCGCGGTGATCGGGATGGCCTGCCGGTTCCCCGGCGGGGTCCGGTCGCCCGAGGAGCTGTGGCAGTTGCTCGACGGCGAGGTGGACGCCATCTCCGGGTTCCCCACCGACCGGGGCTGGGATCTCAGCACCACCGGCTTCACCCGGCAGGGCGGGTTCCTCTACGACGCCGGTGAGTTCGACGCCGGGCTGTTCGGCATCTCCCCGCGTGAGGCGCTGGCCATGGACCCGCAGCAGCGGCTGCTGCTGGAGATCTCCTGGGAGGCGTTTGAGCGGGCCGGTCTCGACCCGCTGGGTCAGCGCGGCACCCGCGCCGGGGTGTTCGCCGGCCTGATGTACCACGACTACGGCACCGCGCTGACCACGCTGCCGGAGGGTGTCGAGGGCTACCGGGCCACCGGGGTGTCCGGCAGTGTGGTGTCGGGCCGCGTCGCGTACGTCTTCGGCCTGGAAGGCCCGGCCCTGACGATCGACACCGCCTGCTCGTCGTCGCTGGTCACGCTGCACCTGGCCGCCGAGTCGCTGCGCCGCGGCGAGTGCGACATCGCGCTGGCCGGCGGTGTCTCGGTGATGGCGAACCCCGGCACGTTCGTGGAGGTCGCCCGGCAGGGCGGGTCGGCCGCCGACGGCCGGTGCAAGCCGTTCTCCGCGGCCGCCGACGGCGCGACCTGGTCGGAGGGTGCCGGGGTGCTGCTGGTGGAGCGGCTCTCCGACGCGCAGCGGCTCGGCCACCCGATCCTGGCGGTGATGCGCGGCAGCGCGGTCAACTCCGACGGCGCGTCCAACGGGCTGACCGCGCCGAACGGGCCGTCGCAGCAGCGGGTCATCCGGTCGGCGCTGGCGAGCGCCGGGCTCACCCCGCAGGACGTGGACGCGGTCGAGGCGCACGGCACCGGCACCACGCTCGGCGACCCGATCGAGGCGCAGGCGCTGCTGGCCGCGTACGGGCAGGACCGTACCGAGCCGTTGCTGCTGGGCAGCGTCAAGTCGAACCTGGGCCACACCCAGGCCGCCGCCGGTGTCGCCGGGCTGATCAAGATGATCCTGGCGCTCGGGCACGGCAGCCTGCCGCGCAGTCTGCACATCGACGCGCCGTCGCCGCACATCGACTGGAGTTCCGGTGCCGTCGAGCTGCTGACCTCGGCGCGGGACTGGCCCGTGGTGGACCGGCCGCGCCGGGCCGGGGTCTCCTCGTTCGGGATCAGCGGCACCAACGCGCACGTCATCCTCGAGCAGGCGCCGCCGGTCGCTGAGGTCCCGGAGAACCCGTCGCTGCCGGTCGTGCCGCTGCTGCTCTCCGGCCGCGACGGTGCCGCGCTGGCCGGGCAGGCCCGCCGGCTGGACACCTACCTGCGCGAGGTTTCCGGCGTACCGGTCACCGATGTGGCGCACACCCTCGCCGGGCGGGCCCGGCTGGAGCACCGCGCGGTCGCGCTGGACCCGGCCGGGGTCGGCGCTCTCGCGGACGGGCGCCCGTCCGCTGCCGTGGTCACCGGGGTAGCCGGCCCGCCCGGTGGGGTGGTGTTCGTCTTCCCCGGTCAGGGCAGCCAGTGGGCGGGCATGGCCGCCGGGCTGCTCGACCGGTCACCGGCCTTCACCGAGCGTTTGCGCGCCTGCGACGCGGCCCTCGGGCAGTATCTGGACTACTCGGTGGAGGCGGTGCTGCGACAGCACCCGCAGGCCCCGGACCTGGACCGGCTCGACGTGGTGCAGCCGGTGCTGTTCGCCGTGATGGTGTCGCTGGCCGCCTGGTGGGCGCAGCACGGCGTCACCCCGGCCGCGGTCGTCGGACATTCCCAGGGTGAGATCGCGGCGGCCTGCGTCGCGGGTGCGCTGAGCCTCGACGACGCGGCCCGGATCGTGGCGCTGCGCAGCCGGGAGATGATGAGCATCGCCGGGGCAGGCGCAATGCTGTCGGTCGCCGCCGCCGAGGCCGACGTGGCCGCGCTGATCGCGGCACTGGGCGCCGGCGGGCTGGAGATCGCGGCGGTCAACGGGCCGGCCGCGGTCATCGTCGCCGGGGACACCGCGGGCGTCGACGCCCTCGCCGCCGCCTGCGAGGCCGGCGGCGTCCGGGCCCGGCGGATCAAGGCCAGCGCGGCCGGGCACACCGCCCAGGTCGACGTGCTGCGCGAGCGGGTCCTGGAGTTGCTGGCACCGGTCCGGGCCGGTACCGCCCGGATCCCGTGGTACTCCACCGTCGCCGCCGAGCCGTGGACTCTCACCGACGGCGCCGGCTACTGGTACGACAACATGCGCCGCCCGGTGCGCTTCGCCGCCGCGGTGCAGCGGCTGCTCGCCGACGGCTACCGGCACTTCGTCGAGGTCAGCCCGCACCCGGTGCTCACCGCCGGGCTGCAGGACGTCGCCGCCGCCGAAGCCGCGACGGTCGCCGCCACCGGCACGCTGCGCCGCGACGAGGACGGCCCCGAGCGGGAGGTCCGCGCGCTCGCCGAGGCCTGGACCGGTGGTGTCCCGGTGGACTGGTCGGCGGTACTGCCCGGGCGGCGCCGCGCGCCGGGCGTGCCCACCTACGCCTTCCAGCACCAGCACTACTGGCTGGTCGACGCGCCCGGCGCGGCCGGTGCGGGCGAGGACGGCGACTTCTGGGCCGCGGTCGACGCCGACGACCCGGCCCTGCTCGCGCGGACCCTCGGTGTCGCCGCGGACGTCCTCGAACCGGTGCTGCCGGCCCTGGCGGGCTGGCGGCGCACCCGCCGGGAACGCTCGCAGGTCGACGACTGGCGCTTCCGCATCGTCTTCACCCCACTGCCGGAGCCCGAACCGGCCCGGCTCAGCGGTACCTGGCTGGTACTGCAGGCGGCAGGGAGCGGCGCAGGGGAGGTGCCGCGCCTGCTGGCCGCGGCGGGAGCGCAGGTCGAGACGGGTACGGACGTCGCCGCGCTGAGCGCCGGGCCCTGGGCCGGTGTCGTCTCCCTGTTGGCGATGGGTGACGACGACGCGGCGGTGCTCGGCACGCTCGCGCTGATGCGGGAGTACGGCGGTACACCGGCCCCGCTGTGGATCCTGACCCAGGGCGGGGTCGCCGCGCTACCCGGCGATCCGCCGTCCGGTGTCGCGGCGGCGCAGGTCTGGGCGCTGGCCCGCACGTTCGCGCTGGAGCACCCGGAGTCCTGGGGCGGTGTGCTGGACCTGCCGGCGATCGTGGACGACCGTGCCGCCGCCCGGACCGTGGCGGTGCTGGCCGGGCTGGCCGGCGAGGACCAGGTCGCGGTGCGGTCGACTGGGGTGCTGGCCCGCCGGCTGCTGCCCGCGCCGGTCGCTGCCGGAACGCCGCTGTGGGAGCCGCACGGCACGGTCCTGATCACCGGCGGTACCGGTGCGCTGGGCGCCCACGTGGCGCGCTGGGCGGCGAGTTCCGGCGCCGGGCACGTGGTGCTCACCAGCCGTCGTGGTGAGGCCGCGCCGGGCGCGCGTGAGCTGGGCGAGCAGTTGAGCGCCACCGGCGTACGCGTGACGATCGCGGCCTGTGACACCGCGGACCGTGACCAGATCGCCAAGCTGCTGGCCGATCTGCCGGAACCGGTCACCGCACTGATCCACGCGGCCGGCACCCTGGCCCCGCTGCTGCTGGCCGACTCGTCCGCCGCGGACCTCGACTTCGTCCGGTCCGGCAAGGTCGACGGCGCGGTGCACCTGCTGGAGCTGCTCGACCCGGCACACCTGGAGCAGGTCGTGCTGTTCTCGTCCAACGCCGGGGTCTGGGGCAGCGCCCGGCAGGGCGTTTACGGTGCCGCCAACGCGGCCCTCGACGCGCTCGCCGAGCAGGCCCGCCACCGCGGTCTGCCGGTCACCTCGGTCGCGTGGGGGCTGTGGGACGGCGGCGGAATGGCCGGCGACACCGGCGGCGAGGACTACATGCGCAAGCGGGGCTTCCGCGCGATGGCACCGCAGGCGGCGATCCTCGCGATGCGTCAGGCGGCCGGCGCCGGGGACACCTTCCTGGCGGTCGCGGACGTCGACTGGGCCACGTTCGCGCCGGCCTTCGCGTTCGCCCGGTCCCGCCCGCTGATCGCCGACCTGCCGGCCGTGCGGGCCCTCGCGGCCACCGCCGAGCAACCGCCCGCCGCCGACGCCGGCGCTGCCGTGCGCGGGCAGTTGGCGGCCGCGCCGGCACACCAGCACGAGCAGATCGTGCTGGACCTGGTGCGCGCGCACGCCGCTGCGGTGCTCGGCCACGACGGGCCGGACGCGGTCGACGCCCGCCGCCCGTTCAAGGAGTTCGGTTTCGACTCGCTGACCGCGGTGGACCTGCGCAACCGGCTGAGCGCCGCGACCGGTATCGCGCTGCCGGCCACCCTGGTCTTCGACCATCCGACGCCGGTGGCGGTCGCCCGGCTGCTGCAGGACCAGCTGTCCGGCGCCGGCGCGGCCGGCCCGGAGACCGTGCTGGCCACCCTGGACCAGCTGACCGCAGCGCTGACCGCCACGGCCGACGACACGGCGCTGCGGTTGCGGGTCGGGATGCGGCTGCGGGCCCTGCTCGACGAGCTGGATGACCGCAGCGACCCGGCACCGGACTCGGTCAGTGAGCGTTTGGAGTCGGCCAGCGCCGACGACGTCTTTCGTTTCATCGATGAGTTGGGAGTCTGACCCGGGCCGCAGCCCTCACCGCCACCGCCTCGCCCGATCTCGGTCGGCGAGGCGGGAGGGGTGGCCGCGATGCGTCTTCTGCCGCCTTTCGGCCGATGAGGTGGAGGTCCGCCACACGTAGGTTGGCGCGGTGCTCGGCACAGCAGCGTGCTTCTCCTGCGCCGACGGTTACCGCCGGCTCCGTCAAGGAACTTCAGGGAGATGAGTACCTATCCTGATCCGGCCTGGCACGGCGATGTCTACCCCTCTGAGGAGGAGATCGATCCGGCCGGCACCGACGGCCCGGTCGGGGCGTACGCCAGCCAGCCCGACCCGTTGCCATCCTCCGCGCCTGGATCGCCGCCCATCCCCGGACCGGCAGACCGGGTCGCCACCGCCGCTAACTCGATTGTCATTCGACGCTCGGACGGATCGATTGAGGTGGTCACCGACCTCGACGGGGACGGCATCGCCGACGTGGTGCAGCTCGACCTCGACGGTGACGGGGTGCCCGACCTCACCTACCTCGACACAGACCGCGACGGGCAGCTCGACACCGTGCTGCGCACCCCGAACCACTGACAGCACGGTGCGGCGCCGGCCCATTCCCGGACCGCACCCGCTGCCCGCAGATCATCGCGCCTGGCCTGGTGACGGTCCCTTATGCCGCAGCGACCTCAGGACGGCTGAGTGCTGATCTCGTCAGGCATGTGGGGGCGGTCTCGCCATCACATCGCTTCCGACGGTGATGACCGTCCATCTGCCCACAGCTGTGCGACGTATTGACCGTAAGGCCAGGTCACAGCATCCGGCTGCATGTTTACCATGATCAAGATGCCACGGTACAGATCATTGGGTCCACGAGATGTGGCCGCCCCGGCACCGGATGCGGTGCTGTTCCGGCATTCGGTCCTGCGGGCGCTGTTCGGTCTCGTGCCCATGATGATGGGTGTGTGGGCGCTGTCAATGCTGCTCGCCTCGGCGATGCTCGGTCGTCCTGCGGACTGGGACGTCCTCAGCTCTTTACCGTTGCCGCTGGTGGCAGGGTCGGTCGGTTTCGGCGTTGGGGCCCGACTGCAGCGAAGTCGCCCGACCTGGATCCGGGTGTCCAGTTTCGGTATCGAGTTGGCGCAGCGCGGCGACCCCATAATCATCCCGTGGTCGAACATCACGGCGGCTCGGGTGCGCCGCCGGTGGATTTTTGCAGTTCTTGAGGTAACTCCAGCAGATCTGTACGCCGTCACCGCCGTGCTGCCCAGCCGCTACTTGCCGAGGGTTCATCACAAGCGAGGTGTTCCAATGTTCCGCATTGAGGTCGGCATGATTCGGCCGGGGCTACGAGATCTCCGCGCCGCCCTGGTCTGGTACCAGCAGACACCAGAGAATTGTGTTTCGGGGCAAGCGGCTATATAAAACTATGCAGCGCATCGCTGAAGAGATTCGCCGCAAAGGTACTCGAAGCGCACTCACATAGGCAGAGTCGCTCGCTCTGGTCGGTCGCTCGCTGTTAGCCTCGGCCCTTCGTTAAGGGTTGTCCAAGGAGTGGGCCGGAAACGCAGAAGTGCCTTCTGATCAGGGAAAATAGGGCTTGTCGAAGAGTCCTGTT
>NZ_LLZH01000033.1:0-18796 GCF_001509495.1 Actinoplanes awajinensis subsp. mycoplanecinus
TTCGTCCTGAGCCAGGATCAAACTCTCCAACAAAATCTTTGGAAAAGCGTCCCGGCAACAAACAAATGTTGCCAAAGGAATTCTCCACCCATCCCCGAAGGACAGGCCGAGGTAATGCCATTATTGGCACTGGCTTATTAAGCACCCTGTTGAGTTCTCAAAGAACAACCGCACACCTTGAACCGTTCCGCTCTCGCGGCCCGTTCCCCGGGGCACTTGGACTACTTTACTCGCCATTCTCGTTTCGTCAAATCCGTGTTTCGCAACCCGAATTCAACCGACACCGAGAAATAGTGAGCAGCACCCACCCAAAAAGCGCACGATGCTAGATCGTCAGATCTTGGAGGATTTCCGTCAGGACGGCCGCTCCGAGCCCTTCACAGGTCTCGTTCGCTCGCCCGTCACCCTGGCGGCTCGGAAAACATTACCCGGCCACCCGGACAACACCAAGCCGACACACTGAGACGGCGGTCACACCAAAGGGTGAAGCCTGCGGAGGGCCGTGGGACCGGCCGGAACGAGCCGGGTTGGACGGGCGCGCGCCGGGTGCGCCGCTGGCGTATAACCAGCACATGCGCACATACGAGTTGGCCGAGATGCTGCGGGAGATCCCTGGCACCGAGGTGGAGGCCGGCCCCGGACTCGTCACGGTGCACATGCCCGCTCTCGGCGACACCCTCCGCATCCCGTTCCGCGACGTGCTGGACGCGGACTGGGTGCACGTGCCGACCGGCGCCCCGGCCGTCCAGATCGATCTGCGGCGCAAGCACGAGTCGCTCCCGCTCATCGTGACCGTGGACGACGTGGTCTTCACCCCGGCCTACGCCGACGATCTGATCGACCCCGAGGACGAGTTGCTGGTGCCGGCCATGCCCAGCCTGATCGGGTATTCCGAGATGCACCGGGACGTGCGGGCGCTCGGCGCGGCGCTCGACGACCCGGACATCGAGCTGGGGCCGGAGGTGCTCGCCGCCACGCTGACCGCGCACCGCTGCTTCCTGGCCGGCGCCGTGCGGGTCGGGCTCTGGCCGGTCCGGGTGGCGGCGTGGTGGGAGTACACGTCGGCACGCTCGGCGAGCCGGATCACGATGGCCCGGTTCCGCGAGGATCCCGAGTGGGACGAGCTGATGGCCGGCGTGCACGAGGCCCGCAAACTGTCCGAGCAGAGCAGCGCCCAGGCGATCCTCTGACCGCCGGGAAGGCGCCGCCCGGGGGCGCATGACACGGGCGGCGACTTCTGTATTCGTACCATGAAAATGTTTTGTTATTGGACCTGAGGCGTGTAGTGGGTCGCCTCGTCGCCTTCGAGAATGTAGCTCTTGGTGCCGTCCGGTCCGACCGGGACGTCGCCGGCCACGGTGACCCGGTGCAGCTTGCGGGCCAGGTCACCGTAGTCGTCGGCGGCGTAGTGCTGGGTGCTGCGGTTGTCCCAGACCACCAGATCGCCGACCTGCCATGTGTGGCGCAGCGTGTTCTCCGGCCGGGTGACGTAATACTGCAGGAGTCGCAGAATGTCCCGGGACTCGGTTTTGGAAAGGCCGATGAGGCTCGTGACGAAATTGCCGATGAAAAGGTTCGGCACGCCGGAATCCGGATTGACGCGGACCACCGGGTGGGCGGTGCGGTACCGGACGGACGCGAAGACCTTCTGGTAGTCGTCGACCTCGGCGGAGCGGAACTGCGGGTGCTCGGCGTAGTCGTACTCGTTGGAGTGCTCGGCCCACAGCCGGTCGGCCAGGAACCGCAGGTGGTCGGGGAGATCGGCGTAGGCGGCCGCGGTGTTGGAGAACAGCGTGTCGCCGCCGTAGGGCGGGATGACCAGGCTGCGCAGGGTGGTGGCCTTGGGCGGGGCGACCACGAACGTGACGTCGGTGTGCCAGGCGTTTGCCCGGGCGCCGGGGCCGGCGGCCACCTCGAGGACGTTGGCCTGACCGTCGACGGACGGGACGGTCGGGTGGGCCAGGGTCAGCGTGCCGAAGATCGTGGCGAAGCGCTGGTGCTGGTCGTCGTCGAGGTGCTGACCGCGGAAGACCAGCACCTTGTGCTCGACCAGGGCGTCGTGGATCTCCTTGGCGGCGACCTCGTCCACCGGGGCGGTGAGGTCGACGCCGGACACCTCGGCTCCGATCCGGCCACCGATGCGCGTGATGTCGATGCTCATGTCGAGATCCCTTCTGGCTACGTCAGTCCCCCCAGTTTATACATTTCCCATCGAGCGAGTGGGATATGGGAGCGGAAAAGGGTGGGAGCACCGTGGCGCTCCCACCCTTTTCAGGACCTACCGGTCAGTCGTCGCCGCCGAAGTCCTCGAAGACGTCCTCGACCGCCTCGCCGATGAAGTAGCCGGCCGCCAGGCCACCGACCGCGCCGAGCGCCGCGCCGCCCAGGCCGCTGCCGTGACCGCCGTGGCCGTGACCGCCGCGGTAGTGGCCGTGGTGCCCGTACCCACCACCGTGACCGCCGCCATGGCCGCCACCGTGCCCGTAGGCCGGCTGGCCGTAGCCGGGCGGCGGGGGCGGCGGGTAGCCGGGGGCGCCGTACGCCCCGTGGCCGCCGGGGGCGCCGTAGCCCGGGCGGGACTTGTGCTGGTCGACGGCCTGGCGGACCCAGCCGTCGACGACGGAACGCCAGTCGGTGGTGTCCGCGTCGTTGTGGGAGACCGTGTACCGCCCGTACGTGTCCTGGCCGCTGTGGAACAGGCCGCCGCGCTTGTCGAACTCCAGCACCACCTCGACCTGGTGCGGGCTGGTCACGAACGTCAGCTCGACCTCGTTGACGGCGTGCGCGTACTGCGAGGCGGGCCAGTACTCGATCTCCTGGTAGAACGGGAGGGTCTGGTGCACGCCGTAGATCTGACCGTGCTCCAGGTCGGCCGACTTGAAGCGGAAGCCGAGCTGGTTGAACGCGTCCAGGATGCGCTGCTGGATCGGCAGCGGGTGCACGTAGACCGGGTCGAGGTCACCCTTGTCCAGCGCCCGCGCGATCGACACCTCGGTGCGCACGCCCATCACCATGCCGCGCAGCTGCTGCCCGTACGCCGTCGTCACCGGGGTCTCCCACGGCATGTCGATCCGGAACGGGATCGCCAGCTGCTGGCCGGCGTGCAGGCGCATCGGACCGCTCACGGTCAGCCGGTAGAAGTCACCGGTGGCCGAGTAGTCGCCGCCACCGCCCTCGACCTCCATCCGGGTGACCAGGGCGAGCGTGATGTGCTCGATGTCGGCGTCGTTCGTGCCCCCGACCAGGTTGACCTGACCGGTCAGCGGAGCGCCCGGATATGTGCTCGGGTTGGCCAGCACGGTGTCGACGGTGGGGCCACCGACTCCCATCGCGCCCAGCAACTTCTTGAACACCACGATGCCTCTCCTGTGCGTCAGCCCGATTTCCTCGGAAAACTAACAACGCCGCCTGAATGAACGCTGAGAAGGCCTTCAGCCAGGCGATCTTGCAGGCAGCGTACGACTATCGTGCAAGGTCATGGAGCCAGTAACGGTCTACAGCCTCGCCGATGTCGTCGTCCCCCACGAGCCGGTTCACCCGGACGAGGTGGTGGCCGGCGCGCCGACCACCGGGGCGGTCACCGTCACCACACTCGACGGTCTGGGCGTGGAGGCCGGGATCTGGGAGATGAGCGCCGGCGCGGTCCGGGACGTGGAGGCCGAGGAGGCGTTCCTGGTGCTGTCCGGCCGGGCGACGATCGCGACCGGCGGCGAGACGTACGCGGTGGGGCCGGGTGACCTGGTGCGCCTGGCCGAGGGCACGACGACGGTCTGGACCGTGACCGAGCCGCTGCGCAAGCTCTACGTCACCGGCGTCTGACCCGAACGGGCGGCCCCTCGCCGGAGGAGCCGCCCGTTCGTACGATCAGAAATCAGATCAGGCCGAGACCCTGGACAGCGGTGCGCTCCTCCTGGAGCTCCGCCACCGAGGCGTCGATCCGGGCGCGGGAGAACTCGCTGATCTCCAGGCCCTGGACGATCTCCCACTTGCCGTCCTTCGCGACGACCGGGAACGACGAGATCAGGCCGGCCGGGACACCGTAGGAACCGTCGGAGACGATCGCGGCCGACGTCCAGTCGCCCTCGGCGGTGCCGTTGACCCAGGTGTGCACGTGGTCGATCGCGGCCGAGGCGGCGGAGGCGACCGAGGACCCGCCCCGGACCTCGATGATCTCGGCGCCGCGCTTGGCGACCCGCGGGATGAACTCGTCGGCGATCCAGGCCTGGTCGACCAGGTCCTTGACCGGGCGGCCGGCGGCCTCGGCGTGGAAGACGTCCGGGTACTGGGTGGCCGAGTGGTTGCCCCAGATGGTGACCTTGCGCAGGTCGCCGACCGGCGTGTTCAGCTTCTTGGCGAGCTGACCCAGGGCGCGGTTGTGGTCGAGCCGGGTCATCGCGGTGAAGCGGTCGGCCGGCACGTCCGGCGCGTGGCTCTGCGCGATCAGGGCGTTGGTGTTGGCCGGGTTGCCGACGACCAGGATCCGCACGTCGGACGCGGCGCCCGAGTTGATCGCGGCACCCTGCGGCTTGAAGATGCCACCGTTCGCCTCGAGCAGGTCGCCCCGCTCCATGCCCTTGGTACGCGGGCGGGCGCCGACCAGCAGCGCCACGTTGACGCCGTCGAACGCGGCCTTCGGGTCGTCGAACACGTCGACGCCGTCGAGCAGCGGGAACGCGCCGTCTTCGAGCTCCAGCGCGACACCCTCGGCGGCGCGGGCCGCGGCGGGGATCTCCAGCAGGCGCAGGCGTACCGGCACGTCCGGGCCGAGCAGAGCGCCGGAGGCGGCGCGGAACAGCAGCGCGTAGCCGATCTGGCCGGCTGCGCCCGTCACGGTGACGGTGACCGGTGTCTTAGTCATGAGTTTGTCTCCCGAGGTTGAGGCATATCGGCACCCGAACGGACTCTATCCCTCGCGTTACGGAACGATGACGCGGACGCCTACCGGTGTGACGGTTTCCGGCCGACCGCGCCGTACGAGGACACCTCGATCGGCTGCGGCCGGTCCTCCCGGTCGGGCCGCCAGTCGCACACCGCGGTGATGCCCGGCTCGACCAGGTCCAGGCCGTCGAAGAAGCGGGCGAAACCGGCCCGGTCCCGCGGCCAGAGCTCGGCCCGGCCGGAGTCCTGTGCGGCCAGGATCCGCGCCGACACCTCCGGCGGCACGAAGTCCCGGGTACCGACCGTGGCGACCAGGTGGCTGCCCGGGACGACCGCGTCCAGCAGGGCGCCGATCGCGGAGCGGGCCTGCTCGTCGTCGGCGATGAAGTGCAGCACGTTGATCAGCAGGATGCCGACCGGCTGGGACAGGTCGAGGGTGGCGGTCAGCTCGTCGGCCCGCAGGATCTTCTCCGGGTCGCGCAGGTCGGCGTCGACGTACGTGGTGGTGCCGCCGATCATCAGCGCCCGGGCGTGCGCCAGCACCATCGGGTCGTTGTCGACGTAGACGACCTTGGCGTCCGGTGCGACCTGCTGTGCCACCTCGTGCGTGTTGCCGGGCGCGGGCAGGCCGGTGCCGATGTCCAGGAACTGGCGGATCCCGGCCTCGGCGGCCAGGTACCGGACCGCCCGGTTGTGGAACGCCCGGCCCTGTTTCGCCGCCGTCCACACCGCCGGGTACACCGCCGCGATCTGGTCACCGGAGTCCCGGTCGACCTGGTAGTGGTCCTTGCCGCCGAGCCAGTAGTTCCAGCGGCGGGCCGGGGAGACGGTGTGCGGATCCACCTGGTCGCTCGTCACGCGGGCCATCCTAGCCGGATCGCCCATGATCGATCTCCACTGTGGACACGAAGAGCGGGCTCGCGGGCTTATCCTGCAGCGTGGCCATCCTCGCGCCGCCGTACCGGCCCTCCTCCCCCGGCTTCCCGCCGCTCGACCCGGCGCGCGGGGACGGCGGCGCGACCATCGCGGTCACCCTGCGGTACGCGCCGCCCGCCTTCCTGCTCGGCCTCTTCACCCCGGTGCTCGAGATCGACGGGCGCGGCGTGCCGGCCGGCTGGGGACGGGTGTCCACCCCGGTGGCGCTCGGCGAGCACCACGTGCACGTGCACGTGCCGTACCTGCTGCCGTCCCGGCTCGGCGGGGCCGAGACCACCGTCGTCGCCCTGCCGGGCCGGACCACCGAGCTGGAGTACCGCGCTCCCCTGCTGGCCTTCCTGCACGGCGCGCTCGGGCCGCCACCACAGCGGTACCCGGGTCTGGCACTGGCGGTGGCGCTGCTGATGGTCGCGGCGGTGCTCGCGGTCTGCGGCTGCCTGGGCATCGTCGGCACGGCCGGGCGCGACGACCGCCCTCAGGGCTTGGCTTGCAGCTCGTCGTGCAGCGCGCGCATCAGCTCGGCGCTGGTGAACGGCTTCTCCAGCAGGTGCACGTCGACCGACAGGGTGCCGTGGTCGGTGAGCACCGGCTGGGCATAACCGGACATGAACAGCACCTTGGTCCGCGGGTACCGGGTGCTTATCGCGTCCGCCAGGTCCTTGCCCAGCATCCCCGGCATGACCACGTCGGTGAGCAGCACATCGATGCTGTTCTCGGCAGCCACCCGGAGCGCCTGCTCGCCGCCGTTCGCGGCCAGCACGGTGTACCCGCCGCGGCGCAGGATCCGGCAGGTCACCTCGCGCAGCGCGTCCTCGTCCTCGACCACCAGCACGGTCGCGCCGTGCCCGGCCAGCCCGGCGATGACCTCCTCCGGGACGATCCGCTGCGCCTGCACGTCGGTGACCGGCAGCAGGATCGTGAACGTGGTGCCGATGCCCGGCTCGGAGTAGATCCGCACGGTGCCGCCGGCCTGGGTGACGATGCCGTAGACGGTGGCCAGGCCGAGACCGGTGCCCTGGCCGCTGGGCTTGGTGGTGAAGAACGGCTCGAACGCCTTGTCGATCACGTCCTGGGGCATGCCGGTGCCGGTGTCCGAGACGCGCAGCCGCAGGTACCGCCCGGGGCTGAGCCCGGCCCGGGCGGCCGAGTGCTCCTCGTCGACGCACACCTCGGCGGTGTCGACGGTGAGCCGGCCGCCGCTCGGCATCGCGTCCCGGGCGTTCACCGCCAGGTTCACCAGCACCTGCTCCAGCTGGCCCGGGTCGGCCATCACGGCCGGCAGCGCGTCGGTCGTGCGTACGGTCAGGGTGATGTGCTCGCCCAGCGAGCGGTCAAGCATCTGGTGCACCTCGGTGACCACCGCGTTGAGGTCCAGCGGCCGGGGCCGGATCACCTCACGCCGGGCGAAGGCGAGCAGCTGGTGGGTGAGGTCGCTGCCGCGCCGGGCGGCCCGGGCGATCTGCTCGGCGTCCGCGGCCGGTGGGGTGCCGGCCGCGTCCTCGATGATGAACGCCGCGTAGTTGAGGATCACCGCGAGCAGGTTGTTGAAGTCGTGCGCGATGCCGCCGGCCAGCTGGCCCAGGCTCTCCAGCCGCTGGGTCTGCTGCATCCGGGCCTCCAGCTTCTGCCGGTCGGTCTCCTCGCGCAGCCGGCGCCGCTCGGCCTCGATGGCCAGCCGGTCGGTGATGTCCCGGACCGCGGCCACGATCACCGTGCCGGTGTCGGTGTGCAGGGCGCTGCAGGCGATGTCGACCGGCAACGTGCTGCCGTCGCTGCGGACCGCCCGGCGCTTGACCCAGCGCTGCTCGCCGTCACCGGTCCGTACGGTGTCCAGCGGCGTGGAGTCCCCGCCGGTGCGCAGCACCGCGGAGACCGGCGGCAGCCCGTCCGGCAGCAGCCGGGACACCAGCATGTGGATCAGGTCGTGCCGGGGATGGCCGAACAGCCGCTCGGCCTCCGCGTTGACCAGCACCACCTCGCCGGACTCGGCGACGCCGAGCAGCGCGTCCGGTGCCGCGTCGAGGATCGCCTGGACCCGGGCCTCGGCCCGCTCACGCTCGCTGATGTCACGGGCCGTGCTGGTCGTGCCGACCAGCGCACCGGCCTCGTCGAGCAGCGGGGAGACCAGCATGGAGACCGCGATCGGCTGGCCGGACGCGCTGACCCGGGTGCACCGGTAGCGGTCCACCCGGCCGCCGAGCCGGACCAGCAGACGGATCTGCGCCTCGTCGGCGCGCCGGTCCGGCGGGATGATCTCGTCGATCGACGTCCCGATCATCGCGGTGGCCGGGAAGCCGTAGAGCAGCTCGGCGCCGGGGTTCCAGGACAGCACCCGGCCGTCGACGTCGGTGGTGACGATCGCGTCGTGCGAGGACTGGACGATCGAGGCGAGCAGGGCGCGGGTGGCGGCGGCCTGGCGTTGCGCGGTGTCGTCCCGGAGCACGGCGGTCACGTACGTCTCGGCGCCGGCGGCGTCGCCGTCGACCTGCGGCACGGCGACCGCGGACAGCGAGACCTCGACCGGGAAGACCGTGCCGTCGCGGCGCAGCCCACGCAGCGGCAGGCGGCGCAGCGGCGGGTGGCCACCGGAGAGGTACGAGACCCGCTGGGCCGGATGCTTGAAGCGCACCTCGTCCGGCACCAGCACGTCGACGGAGACGCCGACGAGGGTGCCGGCCGGGTAGCCGAACATGTCGTGTGCCCGGCGGTTGGCCGTCGTGATGACGCCGTCCGAACGGCTGACGATGATCGCGTCCGGGGCGGTGTCGATCAGGAGCCCCGGCAGCTCATTGTGTGACTCCACACCCGTCCCCTCCACCCCTAAAGTAACTCATTTCGGTAATTCCGCGTATGACTCCGGTCGATTCGGGGCATCTTCCGTGGATGCGCACCCCGCCGATCGATCCCAACCGGCCCAGTTCCGCCCGCGTGTACGACGCGCTCCTCGGTGGCACGCACAACTTCGCCGTCGACCGGTCGGTGGCCGGCCGGATCATGGAGTTCGTGCCGGAGATCGGCGCCATCGCCCGCGCCAACCGGGCGGTCCTGCACCGGGTGGTCCGCCACGCGGTGGCGCACGGCGTCCGGCAGTTCGTCGACCTGGGCTCGGGCATCCCGACCGAGGGCAACACCCACGAGGTCGCGCTCGCAGCCGACCCGGGCGCCCGGGTCGCCTACGTCGACGTCGACCCGACCGCGGTGCTCTACGCCCGCGAGCTGCTCGGCGACGACCCGCGCACCGTGGTGGTGCTGGGCGATCTGCGGGAGCCGGGTGCGGTGCTCGCCGATCCGGGGCTGCGAGCGGTGATCGATCTCGGGCAGCCGACCGCGATCCTGATGTTCGCGGTGCTGCACTTCATCCCGGACGGCGCGGTTCTGGACGCGGCGCTGAGCGGCTATCGCGAGGCGGTCGCGCCGGGGAGCCTGCTGGCGGTCTCGCACGCGACCGGCGGGGCCGATCCGGCGGCGGTGGACCGGGTCGCCGACCTCTACAACCGGACCGGTACCCCGCTCGTGCCGCGCGACGAACGGCAGTTCGCCGCGTTGTTCGACGGATGGGAGCTGGTGGCGCCAGGGGTGGTGCACGGGCCGAGGTGGCATCCCGATCCGGACGACGAGCCGGTCGAGAACCCGGCCACGTTTCTCACCCTGGTCGGCGTCGGCCGCCGGTGACGTCGCTGTCGGCGGGGCGGTCCCACCCGTCGCAGCAGTCCTCCGGCTCGATCTCGAGCAGATCGAGCAGGTCCGGCCCGGTGTGGCCGGTGTCCACCGTGCCGCCGATCAGGCCCAGCGCGGCGGCACAGTTGCGCCCGTAGCCCTGCACCATCCGGTCCACCCTGGTCGGGTGACCGCAACGACGACAGGGACGCATCCGATCCACCGGAAGATCACCCACCCGTCCATTATCAGCGGCGCCGCGACCCGGCGCCCGGATCGGCGCCGGTAACAGCGGCCGCCGCGATCTCGGCGATCCGGGCCAGTGCGTCCCGCGGGTCGCCGTCGGGGCGGCCGGCCAACTCTCCCACCTGCCGGAGCAGGTGCTCGGTCACATCCGGTGAGGTCACCTCCTCCGATGGAACGGGCCCACCTGGGAATCGGACCCGCTCCACGATCCGGAGCAGGGCCGACAGGTCGGCGATGGTGTCCCGGAGACCCTCCGGGTCGAGGCTGCCGATCAGCACCGGCTGTCTCCGGTCGTCCGGCCGTTCACGGACCGGCGGAGCCCCGCCGGTCGCTCCGAGCACGCCGATCCGGAATCCGATCGCGACCGCGTGTGCCTGGTCGCGGGCGCCGAGTTGCTGATACAGCGTCTTCAGCCGGGATTTGACGGTGTTCGGTGAGATGCACAAACGGGCTGCCATCTCCCGAGCGGTCTCTCCGGCGGCAAGAGATTCAATGACCTCTTGCAGATGTGGCGCCAGCACCGGGCGGTTCCCGCCGGGCCCGGTGTGGCTTCGATGCGTTTGCAGCGACATGCCAGGAATGTAGATCTTCTCTGGCTGATAGTGATCCACAGATCTCCGGCCTGTGGACAACCCGCGTTGCCAGGAAACGCTCAACCAGGGACCGGTAGCGTCCGGGGCCGATCAACCGAAAGGGGGCGCGGGTGCAAGCGTTCCGGGTGTTCCGGGTGACCGCGGTCGCCGAGGCGTTCTCGTGGACCGGCCTGCTGGTCGGGATGTACCTCAAACACGTCTCACACACCACCGACGCGGGCGTCTGGCTGTTCGGGCGGGTGCACGGCGCGCTGTTCGTGGCCTACCTGGTGGCGACGCTGTGGGTGGCCCGCACCGAGCGGTGGTCCCTGTGGCGGACCGGTTTCGCCCTGGCCGCCTCGATCCCCCCGCTGACCACCCTGCTCTTCGAACGCTGGGTCACCAGGCGCCGCTCCCCGGTCGCCGAGCCCGCCCCCGTCTGACCCGCCGTCATTTCCCGGCTCCAGACCGCGCTCCGCCGCCGGCCCTTTTCCCGATACGCGGTGAGCCGGCCGGCGATGGCACCGCGGGCAGCCACGGGCGGCGGAAATCCGCGATCGGCCGGGCCGGGGCGACAGCACTCCGAGGGGCCCTGATGGGGGGGACACCTCGTCGTGCGCGGCCCCGATCAGCGAACCGATGTCGTCGGCGCTACTTCACCGCGATCGGGTTCACCGGGCTGCCCACCGCCCCGGTGATCGGCAACGGCGCGGCGGTCAGCCAGAACTCGTACACCCCGTCCTGCGCGCAGTCGGCCGCGAGCGCGTCCGGGTCCCACATCTCGCCGAGGAACAGGCCGATGTGCGGGATCGCCACCTGGTGCAGCGGCTGGAACGCGTCGTCGAACTCGTTCGGCCGCACCTCGAAGCCCCAGGTGTCGGTCGCGACGGCGGCGATCTCGGTGCGGTGCAGCCAGTCGGCAGTGGTGAAGGAGAGACCGGGCGCCGCCCCACCGGCGTAGTCGCCCCACCCGTCGCGGCGGGCCCGGGACAGCTGGCCCGTCCGTACCAGAACGATGTCACCGCGACCTACAGCGGACGTCGGGCCTTGCGCGGCGATCGTCTCCACCAGGTGTTGTTCCGTGATGGCGAAGCCGTCCGGCAGTTCGCCGTCGCGGCCCAGTGCGCGGCCGACGTCGAGCAGCACGCCGCGCCCGGCGATCACCGACGCCACCGTCTCGATCCCGGTGACGCCGTCGCCCAGGCTGGTCACCACCGTCTCGGCGGGCCGGCCGTTCCAGGCACGGCCGTGGTCGAAGATGTGCCCGAGACCGTCCCACTGCGTGGAGCACTGCAGCGGCATGGAGATCACGTCGTCGGCGCCGCCGAGCCCGTGCGGGAACCCCTGCACGCCGGCGACCGCGTCGGTTCCGGTGTCCAGCATGGTGTGCACCGGGTTGGTCCGGCGCCGCCAGCCCTTCTGCGGGCCGTTCGCGTCGAACGACTGCGACAACGAGAAGGACACACCGCGCCGCACCAGGCCCGCGGCATGCTTGCGGAGGTCCGGGGTCAGGAAGTTCATCGTTCCCTGTACGTCCTGTGCACCCCACCGGCCCCAGTTCGAGCAGCGCCCGGCGGCCGCGGCGATGGCGGCTTCGGCGTCCCTCACCGGAACACGTCCCCGATCCAGTCCGCGATGTACGTCTGCACGTGCGCGAAGTGGTCGAGCCCAATGTGCTCGGCCCCGCCCTCGGCCGCCGTGAAGATCCGCAGGTCCCGCCGTGGCGCGTTCACCGCCTGCTCGTAGGAGCGGTGCGCGTACTCGACCGGGATCTGCCGGTCGTTCGCCCCGTGCGTGATCAGGAACGGGACGGTGATCTGCTCGACCACGCCGTCCAGGTTGACCGCCGCGGCCTTCGTGATGAACGTGTCCACGTCGTTCTCGCCCCACACCCAGAGCACGTGGTCCCAGTAGTGCGGTACCGGGTTCTCGCCCTCGCGCTGCAGCCGGCGCTTCTGCACGGCACCCCAGTCGTGGTTGGCGCCCCAGGCCACGCAGAGCGCGAGCCGCTTCTCGAACGCGGCGGCCCGCGGCGCGTAGTAGCCGCCGAGTGACCACCCGACCAGCCCGATCTTCCCGGCGGCCACGTCGTCGCGGGTCAGCAGGTAGTCGACGCAGGCCGCGGCCCAGTCCTCGGTCTCCACCCGGGCGGTCAGGCCGAGGAACCGCAGCGCCTCCCCGCTGCCCGGGCAGTCCACCATCAGCGTGTGCACGCCGCGCGCGGCCATCTCGTGGGCGAAACCGGACGCGTACATGTGCTCCTTGGTCGAGTCGAGCCCGTTCCACAGGATCACGGTCGGCGCCGGCCCGTCGACGGCGGCCCTGGTGAAGTACGCCGGGAGCAGCGCGCCCTCGAACGGCACCGCGACGCGCGTGGTGGCCGGGTCGCCCAGATCGAACGCCTTCTGCTGCAGGTCGAGAAGTCGCTGGTAGAAGGCCCGGCGGCCGGGTGCCTTGGCACTCTGCATCCGCTCGGCCTGCGCCAGGTAGTTGGTGGCCCGCTGATATTTCTGCCCGGCGGTGCGCGGGTGCCCGGCCGCCTCGTCGGCCGCCGCCTGCGTCGCCAGATCCTCCGCGACCGCGGCCCACGAGGCCATGAACTCGGCGGTGCCGACGTCCGCGCCCTGTGCGGCGAGTTCGCGGATCGGGCGGCAGGCGCGGTCCACCTCGTCGATCAGGCCGCCGCTGTTCAGGGTGGCGACCACGCCCAGGTTCCAGACGTAGTTGCCGGGGAAGTACTCGAACATTCAGTGCTGCCTCTCGTGTCGCGCCCGGGCCGGGTCGCGGCGCCGCGCGGGCACCGCCGGACCGTGCTCAGGGCCGGAAATGATCCGATTGGTCAGGCTGCCGATCCCCTCGACCGTCAGCGTCACCACGTCGCCGTCGGTCAGCGGTGGCGGCGCCTGGCGTCCGTTACGGCCCCACAGCTCGGCCAGGCATCCGCCGTTGCCGACCGTCCCGGAGCCGAGCACGTCACCGGGCCGCACCACGCTGTCCCGGGCGGCGTGCGCGAGCATCGCCTCGAACGTCCAGCCCATGTTGCTGAGCAGGTCCCGCCCCACCTCGGTCCCGTTCACCGACGCCGAGCACCACAGATCGAGAAAACCGTCTTTTTCGTACGGCGACAGCTCGTCGGCGGTCACGATCCACGGGCCGAGGCTGCTCGCGAAGTCCTTGCCCTTGGCCGGACCGAGATTGATCGTCATCTCCCGGCTCTGCAGGTCACGCGCCGACCAGTCGTTGAAGATCGTGTACCCGAAGATCGTCCGGTCCGGGCCGGCGATCGCGGCCACCTCCAGCTCGAAGTCCCGGGCCACCGACGCGGCCGGGAACGGCACGTCGTCGTCCGGGCCGTAGATCGCGTGCGGGTTGGTGAAGTAGAAGGCCGGCGCGTCGTACCACGCTTCCGGCACGCCGGTCGCGCCGTCGATGCTGCGCCGGACGCCCTCGACGTGCTCCTCGAACGCCACGAAATCTCGGATCGAGGTGGGTCGCAGCGGCGCCAGGAGCTGGATGTCCGCCAGGGGTATTCCCTGGTCCGCGACCTCACCGATCCCCTGCTCGATCACCTGGGTCATGGCAGGTTCCCCGACGAACGGTCGCACCTGGTCGTTCTGCAGGATGCCCGTTCCGATCCGGCCGTCGTGCCGGTAAGTGATCAGGCGCATCAGACGGGCGGGGCGACGAACACGCCGCGGTCCACGTCGTTGAACGACTGCTTGGCGACGAACTCGTTCATCGGGTTCGCCGTTCCCCACTGGTCACTGACCGTGGGGTCGGAGAAGTCGTACAGGTGCGGATGCCAGCTGTCCTCGTCGAGTTCTTCCAGCTCGGTGGTGTACTCGATGGTGTTCCCGTGCGGGTCGAGGAAGTAGCTGAACGTGTTGTTCCCGGCAAGGTGCCGGCCGGGCCCCCACACCTTCTCCACCCCGCCGCGCAGCAGCCGGCCGGTGCCGCGCATGTACTCGTCGATGCCGCGCAGCTCGAACGACGCGTGGTGCAGGGCGACGTGCGGTCCGCGAGCGATCGCCAGGCTGTGATGCCACCGGTTGGTCCGCAGGAACCACATCATCTCGCCCATCCGCGGATGCATGAGCGTGTCGGAGAGCGCGAAACCGAGGTGCTCGCCGTAGAACCGGACGGTCGCCTCCGGGTTCGGCGAGTTGATCACCACGTGCGAGAGCTTGACCGGGACCGATTCGCCTTCTTCGAGCTTCCGGTGCTTGCGGACCGCGACATCACAGGAGACTTCGACGGTACGACCGTCCAGGTCGAAGAACCGGAAGCCGTATCCGCCGCCCGGGGTGTGCAGGGTCCCGGGCTCGGTGACCAGCGTGACCCCGGCCCGGCCGAGGCGCTCGGCGAGCGCGTTCACGTCGGCCTGGTTCGCCGCGCCGAACGCGATCAGGTCGAGCCGTTTCTCGGCGGCCCGCCGCAGCCGCACCGAGTACTGCTCGGGCGAGCCGGCCGCGGCCAGGAACGCCAGGCCCTCGTCGGTGGTCTCGGCGTCCAGCCCCCACATGCCGGTGTAGAACCCGAGCTGCCGGTCGTAGTCCGGCACGGCCAGGTCCACGTGCCGCAGGTGGGTGATGAGGCGTTCGTCGGTCATGGTGTCCTCTCTTCTCAGGCGGGAGCGGTTCTCTTGTCCAGCGGACCGGCCGCTGCTCAGGCGGGGTCGGCGACCAGGTGCGCGATCCGGGCCATCAGGCCGGGGACGTCGCCGCGCTCGCGGGCCAGCAGCCAGCGGGTCAGTTGCAGGGACGCCTCGACGACCTCGCGGGCGCGGGGCAGGCGGCGGGCGGTGAACTCCAACCACAGCTCGTCGGTCACCTCGCCGCCGGCCGCCTTGCCGCCGGCCGCCTTGCCGCCGGTCGCCTTGCCGCCGGTCGCCTTGCCGTCGCGGAGCAGCAGCTCGGTCAGGACCGACGCGTCCTCGAAGGCCTGGGCGGCGCCCTGGGCCAGGGTCGGCGGGCAGCTGTGCGCGGCGTCGCCGATCAGCACCACCCGGCCCCGGTGCCACGGGCCGTCGAGCACGTGACTCTCGAACGCGGTGTAGTTCACCCGGCGCGGATCGGTGAGCACCTCGCGGATGTCGTCCCACGGCCCGTGGTACGCCCCGCTCAGGTCCCGCATCGTGGCGAGGGCCTGCTCCGGGCTGAGCCCGGACCGGTCCTGGACGTCCTCGACCAGGTAGGCGTAGAGCGTGTCCGGGCCGGTCGGGCAGTAGCCGGCGATGTGGCAGGGGCCGCCGTAGTACAGGTCGGTGCGGGTCACGCTGGCCGGACGGCTGGTGAAGGCGCGCCAGATGCCCATCCCGACCGGCTGCGGCTCCAGGGTGATGCCGATCGCGGCGCGGGTCCACGAACGGATGCCGTCGGCGCCGATGACCAGGTCGTACCGGAAAAGGGAACCGTCGCCGAAGGTGACCGCGACCGTCTCGCCGTCCTGGACCAGGCTTGTCGGTCCGGTCCCGAAGCGGACCCGGACGCCGGCCTCGGTGGCCCGCTCGATCAGGATCCGGGCGAGCGCGGGGCGGTACATGCCGAGGGTGGCCGGCAGATCCGGACCGCCGGTGCGGAGGTCGGTGAGCTCGGCGAGCAGCGTGCCGGCCGGGTCCGGAGCGCGCAGCCCGAGCGTGTCGAACGCCGCGCCCTGCGCCCGGACCCGCTCCCAGACGCCCAGCTCACGCAGCACGCGCAAGGCGTTGCCCTGCAGGGTGATCCCGGAACCGAGCGCGGCGACGTCGGGCTTGAGGTCGACGAGGTCGACCGCGACACCACCCTCGGCGAGCCGGATCGCGGCGGCGGCGCCGGCCGCGCCACCCCCGACGACCAGAACGTTACGGACTGCAGGCACGGCGGTTTCCCTCCCGTTTCGTGTGACTGGGACCACTGTCCGGCCCGGCCCGGGTATTACGGAAGGTCGACTTGGTGATGGCAGCCATCGGCCGTGCTTATAGTGGCCGCATGGCGATCGACCGGCTGATGGCCAACCTCGACCTGAACCTGCTGATCACGCTGGACACCCTGCTCCGCGAGCGGAACGTGACCCGGACCGCTGATCACCTCGGGGTCAGCCAGCCCGCGGTCAGCGGCGCGCTCGCCCGGCTGCGCCGGCACTTCGACGACCCGCTGCTCACCCGGGTCGGCAACCGGTACGAGCTGACCGCCCTCGCGGCCCGGGTCGCGGCGCTGACCGGGCCGGCCATCGCCGGGGTGCGCCGGGTCTTCGAGACGACCGCCGAGTTCGACCCGTCCCGGCTCGACCGCGAGTTCACCCTGGTGATCTCGGACTACGCCGCGACGGTGCTGGCGCCGCTGGTGGCCCGGGAGATCGGGCGGCTCGCGCCGGGCGTCCGGTTGCGGCTGGAGCAGACCACGCCGTACGCGGTGGACCACGCGGCCGACACGTTGCGCGCCGCGGACGGGCTGATCATCCCGCACGGCTTCGTCACCGACCTGCCCTATCTGGACCTGTTCGAGGACCGCTGGGTGTGCATCGTGTCCCACGACCACCCGTCGGTCGGCGACACCCTGACCCTCGACCAGCTGGGCACCCTCCCCTGGGTGGCGATCTTCGACCGGCCGACCGCGTTCGCGCCGGCCGCCCGTCAGCTGCGGATGCTCGGCATCGAGGCCCGGGTCGACGTGGTGGTGGACGGGTTCGCGCAGATGCCGTTCCTGGTCGCCGGCACCCGGCGGGTCGCGCTGATCCAGGAACGGCTGGCCCGGCAGCTCGCCCCGGTCACCGGCGTACGGATCCTGGACTGCCCGTTCGATGTGGTCCCGGTCGCCGAGGCCTTCTGGTGGAACCCGATGTACCGCAACGACCCGGCCCACGCCTGGCTCCGCACCCTGATCGTGGCCGCGGCCGCCCCGCTCCGCCATCAGTCCGGCTGATGGTGGTCATCAGCGGATGCGGTCTTCCGTGATGCCCCGCGGCCGCACATAGTCAGGCCGCCGGATGTGACCTGGACCACCGGCTTCTCCGACCACTCCCCTGGAGGGCCCGTCCATGCCCGAAGCCGCCACCCTGCGCCGCGCCGGCGCCGGCCAACTCGTGCTGCTGCTGGCCGGCAGCTGCCTGTCGGTCCTCGGCGCGGTGCTCATCGCGCCGGTCCTGCCCCAGATGACCGACCACTTCACCGGCGTCGCCGGCGCCGGCGTCCTGGTACCGATTGTCCTCACCGTGCCCGCGCTGATCATCGGCCTGACCGCTCCGTTCGCCGGCTACATCGTGGACGCCGTCGACCGGAAACGACTACTGATCGCCGCGATGGTCGGCTACGCGATCTGCGGCACCGCCCCGCTCTACCTGGACACCCTCCCGGCGATCATCGCGAGCCGGGTCCTGGTCGGGCTCTGCGAAGCGGCCATCATGACCTGCTGCACCACGCTGATCGCCGACTACTGGTCCGGCCCGCGGCGCAGCCGCTACCTGGGCCTGCAGACCCTGCTCGCCTCGCTGTCCGCGACCGTCTTCCTCGGGCTCGGCGGCGCGCTCGGCAGCTCCGGCTGGCGCACCCCGTTCTGGCTCTACACCGTCGCCCTGCTCCTGTCCGTCCCGATGGCCCTGCTCATCTGGCAGCCATCCCGCACCACGGGCGCGCTCTCCCCTGCGCTCCCCCCGGCCGGCCACAGCACCACACCCGGCGCATTCAGCGCACCCGGTGCGGCCGGTGCGGCCGGTGCGGCCGGTGCGGCCGGTGCGGCCGGTGCGGCCGGTGCGGCCGGTGCGGCCGGTGCGGCCGGTGCGGCCGGTGCGGCGATTGTGGTTCCGGTGCGGCGGCTCCCGCCGCTCCCCTGGCGCCGGCTGCGGACTCCGTGCCTGGTCACCCTGGCCGGCGGCGTGGTCTTCTACGCCCTGATCGTGGAACTCTCCTTCGTCCTCGACGAGGTCGGCGTCACCGCGACCGCCACCATCGGCGCCCTCAGCGCCCTGATGTCCCTGGCCACCGCGCTCGCCGCCGGCTCCTTCGCCAGACTCTCCGCGCAGACCCCCCGCCGCCTGCTGCCGATCGCTTTCGGACTCGCCGCCGCCGGCTTGCTGGTCCTCGCCGCCACCGACCGGATCCCGGTGATCACCACCGGCGCGGTACTCACCGGCGCCGGCACCGGCCTGCTCCTGCCCACCCTGCTGACCTGGGCCACCAACAGCCTCACCTTCGCCGAACGCGGCCGCGGCACCGGCCTCTGGACCGGAACCCTGTTCATCGGCGAATTCCTCTCCCCACTGCTGATCACCGCCCTGTCCGCAGCCACCGGCGGCCTCCGCCCCGCCCTGGGTACCCTCGGCCTCGCCACCGCCGTCCTGGCCGCCGCCACCCCCTTGATCGTCCCCCGCTCCGCCACCCCCCTCAACATCACCCAGGACTGACCCCACCCAGATCCGCACCCCGCTCAGCAAGGACCTGGCACCGTGGCACTGCACAGCGGCCCAGGCCCGCTCCCGCTCGCCGCACCAGGCCTCATCGGTCAAGGCCCGCCCCAGCCAGGCCCTCCAAGATC
>NZ_LLZH01000034.1:0-17382 GCF_001509495.1 Actinoplanes awajinensis subsp. mycoplanecinus
GCTGCGCGGGTCCTGTGCGAGCAGGGCGTCGAGAATCCCGTCGCTGATCTGGTCAGCGATCTTGTCCGGGTGGCCTTCCGTGACCGACTCGGAAGTGAAAAGGCGGCGTGCCACGGTGCTCCTTTCGGCAGTGGAACGTTGGTATAATCTATATGAACGCGGATATCCGAGCGATGGCCTCAGTGATCATATCTTCAGACTTGTTCAGGCTGAACCGGATGTAGCGCCGACCCTCGGATGGCTCGCTGTGGAAGAAGGGGCCGGGTGCGGTTGCCACGCCCGCACCTTCAATCATTGAGCGGCTTATATCAATGGCGTCGCTAGCTTGGGAATCCGGTAGACGTGCGTATAGGTAGCAGCGGCTCTCTGCCGACTGGTGCGCCATTCCCATGGCATGGAGTTGTTTGGACAGACGTAGCTGATTTCTCTCCAGAATCTGCAGGTGAGATACCGATATTCCCGACTCCCGCCGTAGGTCGGCAGCTGCAGCCAGTTGTAGCGGCGTCGCGACGCAGGCGGTGAGTGTCTCATGCACGAGCCGGAAACGTCGAGTCAACGCCGGTTCGGCGTGAATCCAGCCGATTCTCCAGCCACTGATGGAATGCGACTTGGACATACTACGAAGAGTCGCCACGGTGACATCCTTCGCCACTTCGCTCGGCAGCGCCCTCCTGCCATCTCTTACGGCATAGGCGGCGTACACCTCGTCGCTGATCAGCGTAACGTTCCACGTCGCGCAGAGATCGGTGACCTGTTGTAGTTCCTCGACACTGAACATCCTGCCTGTTGGGTTATGTGGCGAATTCAAGATCACGGCCCGGGTCCTCGGGCCGAAAACCTCTCTCAGTTCATCCTCGCGCCATTTCCATTCAGGCGGGTGAAGTTTGAGAAAGCGAGTAGCGCCGCCCGCGACGGCGACAGCAGCGCTGAAGCTTTCGTAATAGGGATCGAGGACGACAACCTCGTCACCTGGCTGAACGAGCGCAGTGAGGACTGTATTGAGTCCCTCCGTGGCGCCTGCGGTGATGGTGATCTCAGTCTCTGGGTCGGCTTCATGCAGCCGTGCGGCCTGCGCACGTAACTCCGCGGTACCCGCTGAGTTGCTGTACTGATTGAAACCGCCCCGAAGCGCGGTTATGGCGGCTTCCAGCGCTTGTTCACTAGTTTCCGGAAAGGCTGGGGTGCCGGTCGCCAGATCGATGGCTCCATGCAGGCGCGCCAGTATTAGCAGTTCCATGAGTTTCATCGGCTGAAGCTGTTCCGTGCGCGCCGAAAATTTGGTGGTCCGACGTGAGACGCGAGGCAGGAATCGGCGCCTGCCGGCCTCATATCGTCTGATGCTGTCGTCGTACTGAAGTGTCTCCGCGATGTCGTCGAGGCCTGCTAGCAGCCGCCGCGCTAATTGCTCCGGGATGTCGAAAGGTATTTCGAGGTTGTCATACCGGATGGTTCGAGCCGGTAGATCAATCGTCATGGCAGTTGCCGGATCACGCTCGGCGACCTCCCACAGCGAGGCGATCTCCTTAGTGTCGATCACGGCCGTCAGCAGCCCGTTGCGGCTTGCGTTCGCACGGAAGATGTCCCCGAACGAGGTCGCCAGCACGGCTACGAAGCCGTGATCTCGTAGCGCCCATACCGCGTGTTCGCGTGACGAACCGATACCGAATTCGTTACTGGCGATCAGGATGCTCGCGCCGGTGTACTGTGGCTGTGACACGGGATAGTCGCTTTGCTCGCGCCACTCCGCGAACAGTGCATCCGCATATCCCGTACGGGTGATGCGTTTGCAGAACTCGGCTGGAATGATCTGGTCGGTGTCGACATGACTGCGACGAAGAGGGCAGCCGCGGCCGGTGTGCACTGTCCACTTCTCCACGGCGGTTCCTTCCTGAATTCGATGATCCGAGCGGCGTTGGTGTGAACGGGCGCTAGGGCGACGATGTGGCGATGTTTGTACTGCCTGCCTTCTCCACCGCAGCAGCCAGGGCGAGCCACACCGCCAAACTTCTGGTTTGCGCCGTTGCGAACCCCCAGGCCGCGTGCTCGGCCACAGCGACGTGGGCGAAGCAGCAGGAGGAACCGCTCGCCATGTCTTGGACCGTCAGTTCTAGGCACTCGTACGGGAACCGCGACCCGGTGGCCTGTGCCAGCGCAGCCAAAAGCACGTCCGGATCATCGCCAGCCGCCATGGGTGCCGATGTTGGCGATCCGGATGTGCAGTAGGCATCTTGGAAGATCGTCCAGAGTAGATCTCGGGAAACCTCACCGCCATGCTCGTCTAAGTAAGCCTGCACGAGCTTGGACAGGTCGATCTGCAGGCGGCGAGGAAGGTCGAGGCCGAAACCGGTGCGCATTAAGTAGTTGACGCCGCCTTTGCCGGACTGGTTGTTGACCCGGATCAGAGCCGAGTACTCCCGTCCGATGTCGTGTGGGTCGATGGGCAGATACGGCACGTCCCACCATTGCGATGAGCGTTGTTCACGCTTGCGCAGCGATTTGCTGATTGCATCTTGGTGCGAGCCTGCGAACGACGTGTAGACCAGATCACCGGCCCATGGATGCCTTGGCGGTACCGTCATGCCGGTGCATGCCTCCGCTACGCGCCGCGCCCGATCCAGGTCGCCGAAGTCCAGCCCAGGAACGACGCCCTGCGAGAACAGGTTCATCGCCAGCGTGACCAGGCAGACGTTCCCGCTCCGTTCCCCGTTGCCGAAGAGAGTGCCTTCGACGCGCTGAGCTCCGGCAAGCACAGCCATCTCGGCGGCTGCGACACCGGTGCCGCGGTCGTTGTGCGGGTGAACCGACAGCGTGATCCGGTCGCGATAGGCCAGATGCCGGTGCATCCACTCGATGCGGTCACCGAATTCCATCGGGGGATAGGCCTCCACCGTCGCCGGCAGGTTGACCCGGATGTCATCGTCGGCGGACGGCTGCCATAGTTCGAGCACGGCGTTGCAGACCTCGAGGGCGAAGTCAGGTTCGGTCTGGCTGAACGACTCCGGTGCGTACTGCAGCGAGAGCTTGGTTCCGCCGAGAACGTCGCGCATCCGCAGTGCCGTCTCGGCGCCTGCGACAGCCAGATCTTTGATCCGCTGCCGATCCGCTTCGAAAACATCTCTGCGCTGAACGGCAGAGGTGGGATTGAAGACCTGCAGCACGCCGCGCGAAAGCCCTTTGAGACACGTGGCGGTCTGTTCGATGAGATCCGTCCGCATAGGGCTCATGACCTGGACAAGCACGTCGGAGGGGATCGCGTCACGCTCGATGAGGTCGCGGACGAAGGCCCAGTCCGTGGCGCTCGAGCAGGGGAACCCGATCTCGATTTCCTTGAATCCAAGTTCCACCAGCAATTCGAACATGGTTCGCTTGCGGGTTAGATCCATGGGTTCGAGCAGTGCCTGATTGCCGTCCCTCAGATCCACGCTGCACCAGGTGGGGGCTGCGGTAATTCTCCCGTCCGGCCAGCGGCGGTCCCTTAGTTGCAGGGCGGGGTAGGGCTGATATTTCTGCGCCGCCACCGTAAATGGCTCGTCTGGTGCCATGGTGTTCCCCGTTCCCCGATTTTCGCAGACCGTCCTTGCGACCGAGTTCCCGAAAGAATGCGCTCGCGAGAAGTGTCGAGCGCATTGACATCGTGGTGGCGGCATCGTGGTTACGCCGACCGTGAACGCGCTCCATATTAGACGAACAGATCAACTGCGCAAGGTCCAAAATGTCGGAAAAGTACGTTAAGGGTTGTATCTCCTCCGAATCGCATATCGCAATATATGTCAGGCTCTGCTCCACAGGAAATTCACAGCAAAACGGACGGCGGCGATGCGGTTGGCGGTGGGTTCGGCAAGATCGGGTAGTCGCCCGCCGGCGTGGGGCCGAGCCCGCATTTGCGCTGTTGGAACAGGTTGCAACGGGTGCGGTGCGCGATAGCGAAAAGCTGTTTGACTGTGCGAACCCGCCGGCCCCGACGGTGACCAGGGGCGATAGTTAACCAATCATTGGCGCACGATACATAATCGCAGGTCAGCCGCTTCTTATCGATCTTGAACCTACGTGGCGGAACTCCTCGTGACCTTTTTCGTGTTGTCGATCGAGGGTTGACGGCCCGCAGGAGGCATTCCTATAGTCATCCGTGATCGTCGATCATCGAAGGTGCGGGTCACGATCGCTGAAATTGCCGCTGCACCGACGCGATGCGTCGGTGCAGCGGCTCCTTCGCAAGTGCCCACGACGTGGGTGCGGTGCCTTGCTTACGGTGCTCCCGCATATCGAGCGCCGCATATTCGGCATTCGGCGAGAATCTTCAGACTACTTGTTTCGGGGGCAGTGGGCGTGGATCTTGGGGTGTATCCGTTTGACACTGCGAACCGGTATGAGCCGGCCCCGGAGCTCGTTTGGCTGCTGGCGAACAGGCCCGTTGCCACGGTAGGACTGCAATCGGGTGACCGGGCGTGGCTGGTGACGAGATATCAGGACGTCAAGACGGTCCTGTCGGATGCTCGCTTCAGCCGGCGGCTCAACCGACCTGATGCGGCACGGCTGCAGAGCGGATTCCAGAACATGGACATCCCGTTCGCCGATCCGCCCGAGCACACCCGCTGGCGCCGCATGCTGTTCAAGACGTTCACCAACCGTCGGGTCCAGGACATGCGCGACGCGGTGCAGCGAACGGTCGACGAGCTTATCGCCCGCATGTGGGCGCAAGGCACGGGCGCGGACCTCGTGGACGTGTTCTCCTTCCCCTTGCCGATCTCCACGATCTGCCAAATCTTCGGCGTGCCCACTGCCAACGAGCGACATCTGCGGGCTTGCGCCGACGCGCTGCTGTCGGTGGACGGGTACTCCGACGGCGAGAAGATGTCGGCGTACGGGTCCCTTTCCCGCCTGACCCGCGGCATCGTCCGCGAGAAGCGCAACCAGCTCGGCGACGACCTGCTCAGCGCCCTGATCCTCTACCGCGACGAGGACGGCGGGCCGGTGCTTACAGACGCTGAGCTCGAGACGGCGTTCCTCCTGCTTCTCATGGCCGGCTACGAAACCACCGCACAGGCCATCAGCAAGAGCCTGCTCACCCTCTTCCGGCATCCCGATCAGATGGAACGCCTGCGCCAGGAGCCAGCGCTGATGGGCGGTGCAGTTGAAGAGCTTCTGCGCTTCACCTCGATGGAGACGGGATTCGGCACCCCGCGATACGCGCTGGAGGATGTCGAGCTGAGCGGCCTCACCATCCCCAAGGGAGCGACCGTGCTTCCGGTCGGTCAGGCGGCCAACTGGGACCCCGCCCGATTCACCGAGCCGGAGAAGTTCGACATTCGCCGTAAGCAGGAAGACAAACATCTCACCTTCGGCCACGGATCGCATTTCTGTCCGGGCGCCGGGCTGGCCCGGCTCCAGCTGGAGATCGCTCTGACGAGCCTGCTGCGCGAATTCCCGAGGCTGCGTCTGGACACCACACCCGAGCTGGTCGAGTGGGACGTGCGGATAGCCGCGGCCGGCCCGGCTGCTCTGCCTGTTTCGTGGTAGCTGCTCTGCGGCCGTGTCCCTGCGGGGCGTAGAGCAGCCCGATGGACGGACATTTCCCGCTACAGCGCGTCGGCCCATGGCGACTGCGCGCACCAGTCCGCTTGCTCGAACCGAGGGAGAATCATGTCTGACGGCCGGACGATGTCGCTGCAGCTGACCGAGGCCCAGCACGAGATCTGGTTGAACTCGCAACTCGGCTCGTCGCCTGATCTGTACAAGATCGCACAGTGCGTCGACATCACCGGCGACGTCGACGTCGACCTGCTCGTTGACGCGATTCGCCTCGTGGTGGCGGAGACCGACACCCTGCGCACGACATTCGTCGCCACGACCGACGGGCCTCGCCAGATTCTCGGCCCGGCACCGGACTTCGACGTTCCCGTCGTGGACTTCACCACTTCGGCCCGGCCCGGCCCGGATGCCGAGGAGTGGATGCGACAGCGCATCGAGACCCCCGTCGATCTGGCGCAGGGACCGACATTCAGCTTCGCCGTGCTGCGCATCTCGGCCGAAGGCTTTCGGATCTTCCACACCTATCACCACATGGTCATCGACGGGTACGGCATCTCTCTGGTGACCCATCGCCTTGCCGAGATCTACTCGGCGCTTCGCGCCGGACAGGATCCGCAGCCCTCCCGTTTCCACGGTCTCCCCGAATTCCTGGCGAGCGAAGACGCCTACCAGCACGGCGCCGGCTACGGCAAGGATCGGTCATTCTGGGCCGATCAGCTCACCGGCTTAGCGGCCCCGGCGCGAACGGCACGGCCTCGGCCGAGCTCGCGCTTCACCCGGCGTACGCGGCGCCTCACCCTTCCGGCTCCCCGGTCGCAGGGCAGGTCGGTCGGCTACGCCCGCCGGCTCGCCACGTTGGTCGCCGCCGCCGCCGCTACCTTCCGGCATCGCATCGACGGCACCGACGATGTGCTCATCGGTTTCGCAACGGCGGGGCGTGCCGACGCCGTCGGCATGAACACCCCCATGATGGCGGCTAACGCGCTGCCCCTGCGTCTGCAGATCTCCGAGCGCACCACCACCGGTGAGCTGCTCAACCAGGCGCGCGAAGAGATCGATCAACTACTACGCCACCAGCGGTACCGCAGCGAGCAGATCAATCGTGATCTCGGCGGTGCGACCAGCCTGCAGGAGCTGATGGCCTTCCAGGTCAACGTGATGCCGTTCTGGGCCGATCTGCGCTTCGACGGGCTTGCCGCGACCGTCCACAGCGTGGCGCTGGGCATCGTCGACGGGCTGTCCCTCGTCGTCCTGGACCGCACCGGGTCCACCGACCTGCACCTCGACCTCGACGCGGTCGAGGGTCTGTACACCGACGATGAGCTGCGCGTCCACGAGGAGCGGTTCGCGCGAATCTTCGAGGCCATCAACGTCGGCGATCCGGATCAGCCGATCGGTGAGATCGACCTCCTGGGTGAGGTGGAGCGGCGGAAGCTGCTGGTGCAGTGGAACGACACCGAACGTGACCTCCCGGCGACCTGCCTGTGCGACCTGTTCGAGGCCCAGGTCGTTCTGTCGCCGGACGCCGTGGCCGTCCAGTACGCCGATGAGGCCTTGTCGTACAGCCAGCTGAACGCTCGGGCGAATCAACTGGCCTGGTGGTTGCGCGACCAGGGCGTCGGCCCGGAGGTGGTCGTGGCCCTGGCGCTGCCGCGATCGATCGAGCTGGTAGTCGCCATCCTGGCGGTCCTGAAGGCGGGCGGGGCGTATCTTCCGGTGGACCCCGACTATCCGGCTGAGCGGGTCGGGTTCATGGTCGGCGACGCCGGATCCGGTCTGGTGCTGACGTCCTCAGCGGTGGTGCGGAGGCTGCCGGAGAGCGCAACGGCGTCGCTCGTGGTCCTCGACGACGAGAAGCGTCAAATGGAGCTCGCGCAGTACCCGGACACCGATCTGACCGCGGCGGACCGGACCGCCGTTCTGACGCCGTCCAGTCCGGCCTACACCCTCTACACCTCCGGTTCCACCGGTGCGCCCAAGGGCGTCGTCGTGACGCACCGGAACGTGGTTCGTCTCTTCGGCGGCGCTGACCAATGGTTCGGCTTCGACGCCGGTCAGGTCTGGGCGTTGTTCCATTCCTATGCGTTCGACTTCTCGGTGTGGGAGCTGTGGGGGCCGCTGCTGCACGGTGGCCGGCTCGTCGTGGTGCCCTATGAGGTGAGCCGGTCCGCTCGGGCGCTCGTGCGGCTGCTGGTCCAGCAGCAAGTGACGGTCCTGAGCCAGACGCCGTCGGCGTTCGAGCAGCTCCTGCAGGCCTGTCGTGAAGACCGCGCGCTGGGATCGCAGCTACGCCTGCAGCGCGTCGTCTTCGGCGGGGAAGCTCTGCCGGCGGCTCTGGTGGAAGGCCTGCGGGAACTGGTCCCGGGCTGTCGGGCGGTCAACATCTACGGCCCCACCGAGACCACCGTCCACGCCACGACCTGCGACGTGGACCGCACCGATGAGGTCCCGCCCATCGGTCGTCCTGTCGACAATGCACGCGTCTACGTTCTGGACTCCGTTCTGCGTCCGGTGCCGGTGGGTGTGGCCGGCGAGTTGTACGTGTCCGGCGCCGGCGTGGCCCGGGGATACTTGAATCGCCCGGCCCTGAGCGCCCAGAGGTTCGTGGCAGATCCGTTCGCCGGCGACGGCGGGCGGATGTATCGCACGGGTGACGTGGTCCGGTGGCGTGCCAACGGCACGCTCGAATTCGTCGGCCGGGCTGATGGGCAGGTCAAAGTCCGCGGCTTCCGGATCGAGCTCGGCGAGATCGAAGCCGCGCTGGCCAGCTGTCCCGGCGTGATGCAGGCGGCGGTGACGGTCCGGGAGGACCGTCCGGGCGATCGTCGCCTGGTCGGATACATCGTGCCGGCTGCCGCTGAAGACCGCGACGGCGGCGTCGCTCAGGTGGACGAGTGGCGTGCGATTTATGAGTCGTTGTATGCGGTGCCGGGTGTTTTTGGTGAGGATTTTTCGGGGTGGAATTCGAGTTATGACGGTGCCCCGATTTCGTTGGATGAGATGCGGGAGTGGCGGGCTGCGGCGGTGCGGCGGGTGCGGGAGTTGCGGCCGCGGCGGGTGTTGGAGATCGGGGTGGGTTCGGGTCTGTTGCTGTCGCAGTTGATGGGTGACTGTGAGCGGTATGTGGCGACAGATTTTTCGGTTCGGGTGATTGAGCGGTTGCGGGCGGAGTTGGCCGGTTCGGACGGGGTGGAGTTGTGGTGTCGTCCGGCTGATGATTTCGGTGGGTTCGCTGAGGAATCGTTCGATGTGGTGATTATCAATTCGGCGGTTCAGTATTTCCCGGGTGTGGATTATGTGGCGCGGGTTCTTGCGGGCGTCATGCGGGTTTTGGTGCCGGGTGGGCATGTGTTTGTTGGTGATGTTCGTAGTCACCGGTTGATGCGGTCTTTTCATGCGGCGGTGCAGTTGGCGCGGGTGGGTGATGCCGATGTTTCGGTGTCGGGGGTGCGCCGTTCGGTGGAGCAGGCGGTTCTGCTGGATAAGGAGTTGCTGCTCGATCCTGATTTTTTTGTGGCGTTGGCAGCTGGTTTGCCGCAGGTGGGTGCGGTGGATGTGCGTTTGAAGCGTGGTCGTGCTCGTAATGAGCTGACGCGTTACCGCTATGACGTGGTGTTGCGCAAGGGTGCGGCGCCGTCGGTGGCGGGGGTGCCGGTGGTGCCGTGGGCGCGGGTTGGTTCGGTGCCGGCGCTGGTGGGTGTGCTGGCCGGTGGTGCGGCGGTGCGGGTTACCGGTGTTGGTAATGGTCGTGTCGATGGTGAGGTGGCGGCGGCGCGGGCGTTGGATGCCGGTGATGGTTGGGCGCATGTGCGCCGGTTTTTGCGGGAGGGCACCGGGCGGGGTGTGGATCCCGAGGATGTGCATGATGTTGCGGCGCAATGTGGTTATCGGGCGTTGGTGACGTGGTCGGTTGATGATGACGCGGCGTTCGATGTGGTGTTTGTGCCTGAGCGTGATTCGTCGGTGGTGTTCGACGGGGTGTGTGTGCCGGTGTCGGCGGGCCGGTCGTCGTTGCGGGCGTATGCGAATGATCCGTTGGCGTCGCAGCATGCGGGGGATTTGATTGCTGCGGTGCGGGCGCGTTTGGGTGAGGTGTTGCCGGCGCATATGGTGCCGTCGGCTTTGGTGCAGATGCAGCGGTTGCCGTTGACGCCGAGCGGCAAGTTGGATCGGCGGGCGTTGCCGGCTCCGGAATTGTCGGCGGTGTCGTCGGGGCGGGCGCCGCGGTCGCCGCAGGAGGAGATCCTGTGTGGTTTGTTCGCTGAGGTTCTGGGGTTGTCGTCGGTGGGGGTGGACGACAGTTTCTTTGATCTGGGTGGGCATTCGTTGTTGGCGACGCGGTTGATCAGCCGGGTGCGTTCGGTGCTGGGTGTGGAGTTGGCGATTCGTACGTTGTTTGAGTCGCCGACGGTGGCCGGGTTGGCGGGGCATTTGGATGAGGGTCGGCAGGTGCGTGCGGCGTTGCGTCCGGCTGCGCGTCCTGAGGTGTTGCCGTTGTCGTTCGCGCAGCGCCGGCTCTGGTTCCTGCACCGGCTGGAAGGCCCCAGTCCCACCTACAACATTCCGCTCGCGCTCAACCTGACCGGAACGCTGGACATCGCAGCATTGCAGGCAGCCCTGCAGGACGTTGTCGGTCGGCACGAGAGTCTGCGGACGGTGTTCCCGGAGATCGATGGCACGCCTTACCAGCACATCGTGGACGGCGCGCTGGCCCGCGTCGAGCTGCCCGTGCACCACATCGACCGCGAGCGCCTCGACGAAGAACTCAGCCGCGCCGCCCAATACGCCTTCGACCTCGGCCAGCACATACCGCTACGCGCCGTCCTGTTCGAGATGATCGACGACCGCACCCACGTGTTGCTGTTGGTGTTGCATCACGTGGCCGGTGACGGATGGTCGCTCGCCCCGCTGTCACGCGACGTGGCCGAGGCCTACGAAGCGCGCGTCGAAGGCCGGGAACCCGCCTGGACGCCGCTGCCCGTGCAGTACGCCGACTACACGTTGTGGCAGAACGAGCTGCTCGGCGACAAGGACGACCCGGACAGCGTTCTCTCTACGCAGGTGCGGCACTGGATCGAGACACTGCACGGACTTCCGGAGAAGATTAGCCTCCCGACTGACCGACCGCACCCGCCCGTCGCGTCCTCGGACGGCGACATGCTCGGCTTCCACTGGGACGCCGCGCTGCATCACAGACTCGTGGAACTGGCCCAGTCGACCGGGACGAGTCTGTTCATGGTGCTGCAGGCCGGTCTGGCGACGTTACTGAGCCGCCTGGGCGCGGGGCAGGACATTCCAATCGGTAGTCCGATCGCGGGTCGTATGGACGAGGCGCTCGACGATCTGGTCGGTTTCTTCGTCAACACGCTGGTGTTGCGCACCGATGTGTCGGGCAACCCGTCGTTCCGCCAGTTGCTGGAGCGGGTGCGGGACGTGGACCTGGCCGCGTACGCGCAGCAGGACGTCCCGTTCGATTACCTCGTCGAGGTGCTCAACCCGGCGCGGTCGCTGGCGCACCACCCGCTGTTCCAGGTCATGCTCGCCCTGCAGAACGCACCCACCGGCGAATTCCAGCTTCCCGACCTCAGGAGCAGCCGCGGCGCGACCGGCACCAAGACGTCCCGCTTCGACCTGTCCTTCTACATCGAGCAGCACTTCGACGACGCCGGCAGCGGCAGCGGCACCTTGAAGGGCTTCGCCGAGTACCGCACCGATCTCTTCGACCGCGACACCGTCCAATCCCTCGTGGACCGGTTCCACCGGGTGCTGACCACGATCGGCGTGGACCCGGACATCGCCGTCGACGACATCCGGGTGCTGAGCCGGCAGGAGGAGGACCAGCTTCTCGAGACGTGGAGCGGCCGGCGTCGGGAGGTGTCCGAGGCCTCCCTGCCCGAACTCTTCGAGGCTCAGGTGCGCCGCACACCGCAGGCGACCGCCCTGATTGTCGGCGCCGAATCAGTGACGTACGACGAGCTGAACCGGCGCGCCAACCAGCTCGCCTGGTCCCTGATCGGCCAGGGAGCCGGGCCGGAGCGGGTGGTCGCGCTCGCCCTTCCCCGATCGGTGGAGCTGGTCGCTGCGGTGCTCGGCGTCCTGAAAACCGGCGCGGCGTATCTGCCGATCGACCCGGAGTATCCGGCGGAGCGCATCGCGTTCATGCTGGCCGACTCCGGATGCGACGTGACGCTCGACGACCTGACCGCGTGCGAGCGGCTCCACCAGTTCCCCGAGGTCGATCCGGGCCCGGCGGATCGCGCCGGCGTGCTCGGGGCGGCGAGCCCCGCCTATGTGATTTACACCTCCGGCTCGACGGGCGTCCCCAAAGGCGTCGTCATGCCGGCCGGCGCACTGCGCAATCTGCTCGACTGGCACAACGCGGAGATCGGCGGGACGGCCGGAGACCGGGTGGCGCAGTTCACCACCATCAGTTTCGACGTGTCGGCGCAGGAGATCCTGTCCGCGTTGACGACCGGCAAAACGCTGGTCATGCCGACGGACGCCATCCGTACCAGTGCGGAGCTACTGTCCGGCTGGCTCGCCGAGCATGAGATCACCGAGTTCTTCGCCCCCACCGTGGTCCTGGACGCGGTCTGCCAAGCCGCGAACGAGCGCGGCCTGAACCTGCCGGCGCTGCGGCACCTCGTCCAGGGTGGCGAACCGCTGGGACTCAGCGTGCACTTCCGGGAGTTCTGTTCCCGGCATCCGCAGGTACGGGTGCACAACCACTACGGGCCCACCGAGACCCACGCCTGTACCGGCCACCTCCTGCCTGATGACGTCCGGCAATGGTCGCTGCCGGCGCCGATCGGCCGGCCGGTGCACAACGACCGGGCGTACGTCCTCGACGACAACCTGCGCCCCGTACCCGTAGGGGTCCCTGGCGAGCTGTACGTGGCGGGCGCCGGCCTGGCACGCGGTTACCTTTCGCGCCCCGCCCTGACGGGGGAGCGGTTCATCGCCGACCATTTCGCCGGTGACGGCAGCCGGATGTATCGCACCGGTGACGTGGTGCGATGGCGCCCGGGTGGTGTACTCGAATTCGTCAGCCGTGCCGACGACCAGGTGAAGGTCCGCGGGTTCCGCGTCGAGCTCGGCGAGGTCGAAGCCGCGCTGGCGGCGTGCCCCGGTGTGGCGCAGGCCGCGGCGACGGTCCGGCAGGACCGGCTGATCGGGTACGTGGTGCCGGGCATCGACGTGACCCTCGACGTCGTCGGGGTCCGCCGCCAGCTCGCCGCGCATCTGCCGGACTACCTGGTGCCCTCCGTCTTCGTGCAGGTGGACCAGCTGCCGCTGACCCCCAGCGGAAAGCTGGATCGCCGGGCGTTGCCGGAGCCGGAGCTCGGTTCGGTGTCGACGGGCCGGGCGCCCCGGTCTCCGCAGGAGGAGATCCTGTGCGATCTCTTCGCCGAGGTTCTCGGTGTGCCGTCGGTCGGGGTGAACGACAGCTTCTTCGATCTGGGTGGCCATTCACTGCTCGCGACGCGGCTCATCAGCCGCGTGCGGTCGACCCTCGGCGCGGAGCTCGCCGTTTGGGACCTCTTCGAGGAACTGACCGCAGCGGGGCTGGCACAACGGTTGGACGAGAACCGGGACGTGCGCCCGATGCTGCTGCCGGTGCAGCGACCCGATGTGCTGCCGCTGTCGTTCGCGCAGCGCCGGCTCTGGTTCCTGCACCGCATGGAGGGGCCCAGCCCCACCTACAACATGCCGATGGCTCTGCATCTGACCGGAACCGTGGACGTGGACGCGCTGCGGGCGGCCGTACAGGACGTCGTCGACCGGCACGAAACTCTGCGGACCGTCTTCCCCGATCTCGACGGTGTGCCCTTCCAGCAGGTCCTGCGGGACGAGCGGGCCCAAGTCCGCCTCCACGTGCGGCAGGTCGAACAGCATCAGATGGACGAGGTGCTGAGCGAGGCCGCGCGGACCACGTTCGAGCTCGGCGAGCAGATCCCCCTGCGAGCGTCGCTGTTCGAGGTGACCCGCGACCGGCTGCCCACCGGTGAACACGTTCTGCTCATCGTGCTGCACCACATCGCCGGTGACGGCTGGTCGCTGGCTCCGCTGTCGCAGGACCTGCTGACCGCCTACGCGGCACGGGTGCAGGGCCGGGAGCCCGGCTGGGCGCCGCTGCCGGTGCAGTACGCGGACTACACGATGTGGCAGAACGAGCTGCTGGGCGACCGTGACGAGCCGGACAGTCTGCTCGCCACTCAGCTCGGTTACTGGAAACAGGCGCTGCAGGATCTGCCGGAGCAGATCGCTCTGCCGGTCGACCGGCCTCACCCGGCCGTGGCGTCCTTCCGGGGAGAGCTGTACGACTTCCGCTGGGACGGGGAGCTGCACCGAGGCCTGGTCGAGCTGGCCCGATCCACCGGGACGACCCTGTTCATGGTCGTGCAGGCCGCCCTGGCCGTGCTGCTGAGCCGCCTCGGGGCCGGGAACGACATCCCGATCGGCAGCCCGATCGCCGGCCGTATGGACGAGGCCCTCGACGATCTGGTGGGATTCTTCGTCAACACTTTGGTGCTGCGCACCGATGTGTCCGGCACCCCGTCGTTCCGTGACCTGCTCAAGCGGGTCCGCGACGTCGACCTGGCCGCGTACACGCAGCAAGATGTGCCGTTCGACTATCTGGTCGAGGCGCTCAACCCGGCCCGATCGCTTGCGCACCACCCGTTGTTCCAGGTCGCCCTGGCCGTGCACAACAGCCCCGGCAGCGGCTTCGTGCTTCCCGGTCTCCAGGTCACCTTGGGCCGGGTCAGCACCGGAACCTCGCGGTTCGACCTGTCCGTTCACGTCACGGAGACCCACACGCAAGCCGGACGGCATGCGGGCGTCGACGGCTTCGTGGAGTTCAACACGGACCTGTTCGACCGCGCGACGGTGCAGTCGCTCCTCGACCGTCTGCACCGCCTGCTGTCGGCGGTGGTCACCGATCCGGACATCCTCGTCCACGATATCGACGTGCTGGGCGAGGAGGAGCGGCAGAACGTGCTGGTGCGGTGGAACGGCACGCAGCACGCTGCGCCGGCAGCGCCGCTGCCGGAGCTGTTCGAAGCCCAGGCCGCCCGATCGCCGGACGTGGTGGCGGTGGTCAGCGGCGAGGAGTCTCTGTCGTACGCGGAGCTGAACAGGTGCGCGAACCAGCTCGCGTGGTGGCTGATCGGGCAGGGTGCCGGACCCGAGAAGATCGTTGCCCTGGCGTTGCCACGGTCCACGGAGATGATCGTTGCGGTCCTGGCCGTCCTCAAGGCAGGCGCGGCGTATCTTCCGGTGGATCCGGACTACCCGAACGAACGGGTGTCCTTCATGCTGGCCGACACGGGCGCCGACCTCGTGCTGACGAACGGCGCGATCGCCGCCGCGTTGCCGGCCGGCAACGCGGCGGCGGTGCTGGATGACGTTGCCTTCGCCGAGAGCGTGCGCCGCTACCCCGTGGACAACCCCGGCGTGCGGGACCGCACCGCGCCTCTTCTGCCGGAGAGCCCGGCGTACGTCATCTACACCTCCGGATCGACGGGTACGCCCAAGGGCGTGGCCGTGACGCACCACAATGTGGCTCGGCTGTTCACGGCAACGCATGAATGGTTCACGTTCGGTCCGGACGACGTCTGGACGTTGTTCCATTCCTATGCGTTCGACTTCTCGGTGTGGGAGCTGTGGGGGCCGCTGCTGCACGGCGGCCGGCTGGTCGTGGTGCCCTACGAGGTGACCCGGTCGCCGCGTTTGTTCGCCCGGTTGCTGGCCCGCGAGCAGGTGACGCACCTGAGCCAGACGCCGTCGGCGTTCGAGCAGTTGCTGCAGGCCTGGCGCGAGGACAACGGGCTCGCCGCAGGGTGGCAGCTGCGCCGCGTGGTCTTCGGCGGTGAGAAGCTCCGGGTCTCCGCGCTCGCCGAATGGCGCGACCAGCACGGCGACCAGGATCCGGCCTTCCTCAACATGTACGGCATCACCGAGACCACGGTGCACGTCACCTATGTCGACATCGCTGATGTCACGCCGGATGCCTCCGCCGAAGGAGTGATCGGCCGCCCGCTGCCGGACCTGCGCACCTACGTCCTCGACGCCGCTCTGCGACCGGTCCCGGTGGGTGTGGCGGGTGAGTTGTATGTTGCCGGCGCCGGTGTCGCGCGCGGTTACCTGGGCCGTCCGGGTCTTACGGCGCAGCGGTTCATCGCGGATGTGTTCGCCGGTGACGGCGGGCGAATGTATCGCACCGGTGATGTGGTGCGGTGGCGGCCCGACGGGACGCTGGAGTTCGCGGGTCGTGCCGACGACCAGGTGAAGGTACGTGGTTTCCGTATCGAGCTGGGCGAGATCGAAGCCGCACTGGCCAGCTGTGCGGGCGTGGCACAGGCGGCGGTGACGGTCCGGGAGGACCGTCCGGGAGACCGCCGGCTGGTCGGATACGTCGTACCGGCGACCGCGGTCGATGCCGGTGCCGGCATCGCCGACGGCCCCTCGGCGCTGGCCGGCGAGCAGGTCGAGCACTGGCGTGCGATTTATGAGTCGTTGTATGCGGTGCCGGGTGTTTTTGGTGAGGATTTCTCGGGTTGGAATTCTAGTTATGACGGTGCGCCGATTCCGTTGGAGCAGATGCGGGAGTGGCGGGCTGCGGCGGTGCGGCGGGTGCAGGAGTTGCGTCCGCGGCGGGTGTTGGAGATCGGGGTGGGGTCTGGCCTGCTGCTGTCTCAGTTGTTTGAGGGCTGTGAGCGGTATGTGGCCACGGACTTCTCGGCTCAGGTGATCGAGCGTTTGCGGGCGGAGTTGGCCGGTGAGGACCGGGTGGAGTTGTGGTGTCGCCCGGCCGATGATTTTGATGGGTTCGCCGAGGAATCATTTGATGTGGTGGTTATCAACTCGGCGATGCAGTATTTCCCGGGTGTGGATTATGTGACCCGGGTTCTCGAAGGTGTCATGCGGGTTTTGGTGCCGGGTGGGCATGTGTTCCTCGGTGATGTGCGTAGTCGCCGGTTGATGCGGCCGTTCCATACCGCGGTGCAGTTGGCGCGGGTCGCGGATGCCGATGTGTCGGTGTCGGGGGTGCGCCGGTCGGTGGAGCAGGCGGTTCTGTTGGATAAGGAACTGCTGATCGATCCTGATTTCTTTGTGGCGTTGGCGGGTCGTCTGCCGCAGGTGGGTGCGGTGGATGTGCGGTTGAAGCGTGGTCGGGCTCGTAATGAGCTGACGCGTTACCGCTATGAAGTCGTTCTGCGGAAGGGTGCGGCGCCGTCGGTGGCGCAGGCGCCGGTGGTGCCGTGGGCTCGTGTGCAGTCGGTTGAGGCGCTTGCCGGGTTGCTGGCCGTCGGTGAGGCGGTGATGCGGGTTACCGGTATCGGTAACGGGCGGATTGATGGTGAGGTGTCCGCGGCGCGGGCGTTGGAGGCTGGTGATGCGCTTGATGAGGTGCGTCGCCGGTTGGGGGAAGGCACGGGGCGGGGTGTGGATCCCGAGGACGTGCATGAGGTTGCGGCGCGGTGTGGTTATCGGGCGTTGGTGACGTGGTCGGCTGATGATGACGCCGCGTTTGATGTGGTGTTTGTGCCCGTGGGTGACTCGTCGGTGGTGTTCGACGGGGTGTGTGTGCCGGTTTCGGCGGGCCGGTCGTTGCGGGCGTATGTGAATGATCCGTTGGCGTCGCAGCATGCGGGGGATCTGATCGCTGTGGTGCGGGCGCGGCTGGGTGAGTTGTTGCCGGCGCATATGGTGCCGTCGGCTTTGGTGCAGATGCAGCGGTTGCCGTTGACTCCGAGCGGCAAGTTGGATCGGCGGGCGTTGCCGGTTCCGGAGATGTCAACGGTGTCGTCGGGCCGGGCGCCGCGTTCGCCGCAGGAGGAGATCCTGTGT
>NZ_LLZH01000035.1:0-16988 GCF_001509495.1 Actinoplanes awajinensis subsp. mycoplanecinus
AGGCAACCCCTCAACCCCAACCAACCCGCAACCCGCCCTATTTTCACGTCCGCGAGACGTCACCCGAAGGAGACAAGATGACTCAGGGGTGTCTCCGCAGCGCGGAGACACCCCTGAGAGCCAGCCAAAGCCCGGTGGCGCGCCGCGATCCGGAGTGGCGCGGGCCTCGCGTCCGTACCGGAAAGGGGTTAAACGAACAGCGGTCTGGTGACGAAGTAGAAGATGCAGGCGAGCAGGGCCGCGGCGGGGAACGTGGTGATCCAGGCGATCACGATGTTGCCGGCGACGTTCCAGCGGACCGCGCTCAGGCGTTTCGTCGCGCCGACGCCCATGATCGCTGAGGTGATCGTGTGGGTGGTGGAGATCGGGGCGTTCAGGACCCAGGCGTTGAAGTACAGGACCGAGCTGGCGACCGTCTCGGCGGCGAAGCCCTCGGCCGGACCCAGGTCGATGATCTTGCGGCCCAGGGTGCGGATGATGCGCCAGCCGCCGGTGTACGTGCCGGCCGCCAGCATCGTGGCGGACGCCCAGTAGACCCACTGCGGGATGTCCGTGGCGTTGTCCTGGAACCCGCCGGTGTAGAGCGCCAGCACCACGATGCCCATGGTCTTCGCCGCGTCCTGCACGCCGTGACCGATTGCCATCATGGCGGCGGAGACGGTCTGCGCGTGCCGGAAACCGCGGTTCAGCTTGCCGGGGTGGCCGCGCCGGAACGCCCACATCAGGCCGACCATGAAGAGGAAACCGAGGATCAGGCCGACCACCGGGGAGAGCACCATCGGGACCAGCACCTTGGTGAGGATGGTGGTCCACTGGACGCTGCCGATGCTGGCGACCACGGTCGCGCCGACCAGCCCGCCGAAGAGCGCGTGTGACGAGCTGGACGGCAGGCCGAAATACCAGGTGACCAGGTTCCAGGTGATCGCGCCGAGCACGCCGGCGAAGATGATGCCCAGGCTGGGGATGCCGATCGGCAGGTCGACGAGGCCGTCGCCGACCGTCTTGGCGACGTTGGTGCCGAGGTGGGCGCCGACGAAGTTGCCGACCGCGGCCATCGCCAGGGCGACCCGTGGGGTGAGCGCGCGGGTGCTGACGCTTGTCGCGATCGCGTTCGCCGCGTCGTGGAAGCCGTTGGTGTAGTCGAACACCATCGCCGCGAGGATCACCGCCAGGACGGCGACGAGTTCCGGAGACAAGCTCAGGACTCCTTGACGGCGATGGTCTCGACGGTGTTCGCCACGTGCTCGAACGCGTCGCAGGCCGCCTCCAGCTCGTCGGCGACCTCCTTCATCTTCAGCACGGTCAGCGCGTCGTACTCGCCGGAGAACAGCCGGACCAGCAGCATCCGGTACGCCCGGTCACCGTCGTTCTCCAGCCGGTTGATCTCGATCCAGTAGTCCTCGAGATTCTTCATCGAGCGCAGCCGCGGCATCGCCTCAGAAGTGATCTTCGCCTGCTGGTCGAGCACCGTGATCAGCTCGTGCATCTCCCGGGGCAGCGACGGCAGCTCGGTGAGCCCGTACAGGTAGAGCAGGTTGCCGACCGCCTCCAGGTGATCCATCACGTCGTCCAGCTGCGAGCCGAGCGAATAGATGTCGGCCCGGTCGAACGGCGTGATGAACGTGGAGTTGATCTTTTTGTACAGCTCGTGGGTGATCGCGTCGCTGTCGTGCTCGACGTCGCTCAGCCGTTCACTGACCGACTGCACGTCGACGCCGGGCAGGGTCAGCTCGTTGAGCAGCTCGGTGCCCTTCACCAGGTTGAGCGAGGCCTTGGTGAAGAGGTCGTAGAAGACGCCCTCTACGGGACGGAATGAGAACTTCACGGCAGGGACCTCGATTGACAGGTTCGCTTGATCTCCGCAGGCATGCTATCGGTCCCCGGGAGTTCACCCTTTCGACACGGTGCTAAACCGGCCCCGCGTGCGGCCGGGACGCGCCCGGACGCGGGGCCCGAACCGGCAGCTCAGCCCGGGTGGCCTGGCCCGTGGGATGTTTCCGCAGGTGCTTGGCCAGTCCGTGCAGGTCGGTGTCGGCGATCACATCCACGCCGGCCGCGCCCAGCTCCGTCCAGATCGCGGCCCGGGCCCGGCGGGAGCCGTCCGGCAGGCCGCTGATCCGTACCGTGCGGCCGTCCGCGTGTGCCGCCTGGACCAGCGCGTGCAGCTGGTGGCGCTCCTCGGCGGTGATCGGCTCGCAGCCGTCCCAGCCGAACCGGCGGGTCCACGACTCGGTGAGCACCGGTGCCAGCTCGGGCGGGGCGGCGCAGGCCGGGTCCAGGTCCAGGTCCTCGAAGGAACCCTCGGCGAACGCGTACCGGACCGGCTGGGCGGCGAGCAGGTCGCGGACGTTCACGATGCCGGCCACCGTCACGGTCACCACGCCCGGCGTCAACTCGCCGCCGGCGCTGCGGCTGAGCAGGGGTGCGTGGTCGCGCAGCTGCTGGTCCAGCATCCGGTAGGCGCGCAGCAGCGAGTCGGTGTCCCGGTTCGGCCCGGTGAACTCGACGACCAGCTGGAACGGGGCGCGCTGGTCGTGCCAGAGCCGCCCGGCGGTGGCCTGGGCGCGGGTGAACAGCGGCGCCAGCACGAGCCGGCGCAGGGTACGGCCGGGCTGCGGGTCGCCGGGGCCGAGGAACAGCTCGCCGTGCGGGCCGGGGACCACCCGCACGGTCATCCCGCCCAGGCCGAGCCGCAGCACCGGCGGCAGCGGGTCGGTGAGCCGGTCCGGGATCAGCGCGTGCCCCTGGGGAAGGCAGGTCCGGGGCCGGCGGGCCAGGGCGACCGACATGGCGCCGCCCGCGCCGGCGAGTCCGGCGAGGCTGCCCGCGAGAGTCGCCATGTCCTGCACGTGCGCCCACCCATCCGAATAGTACTAAATGTGCCGTTTAATACTGTGGCACAGGTGATACCCGACCCCGGGCAGGCCGCGCAGAATTGCCCCATGCCGTCGCCGACCGCCACCGAGTTCCAGACCCACCGCGCTTACCTGACGGCGGTCGCCTTCCGGATCATCGGCAACCGGGCCGAGGCCGAGGACGCCGTCCAGGAGGCCTGGCTGCGCTTCGCGCAACAGGCCGACGTGCGGGATGCGCGCGGGTGGCTGACCACTGTCACCTCACGGATCTGCCTGGACCAGCTCACTTCCGCCCGGGTACGCCGTACGTCCTACCCGGGGGAGTGGCTGCCCGCGTTCACCGTCGACCAGGACGCCGACCCGGCCCTGTTCGCCGAGCGCGCCGACCAGGTCAGCGTGGCGCTGCTGGTGGTGCTGGAGCGGCTCACCCCGGAGCAGCGGGTCGCGTTCGTGCTGCACGACGCGTTCGGGGTGCCGTTCGACGAGGTCGCCACGGTGCTGGACACCACGGCGGCGGCGGCCCGGCAGCACGCCTCCCGGGGCCGGCGCGCGGTGGCCGACGGCGGGGTGCGGCACACCGCCGGGCTGGCCGAGCAGCGCCGGGTGCTGGCGGCGTTCCTGACCGCGGCGCAGAGCGGTGACCTGATCGCGCTGGCCGCGGTGCTGGCGCCGGACGTGGTCGCGATCAGCGACGGCGGCGGGCTGGTGCGCAGCGCGCTGCGGCCGGTCTTCGGCCCGGAGAAGGTCGGCCGGTTCTTCCACGGCCTGCTCACCCACCGGCTGGCCGACGTGGCCGACCTCGAGGTGTCGCCGGTGCTCGTCGAGGGCGGCGCCGCGATGATGCTGCGCGGCCGGCGCCCGGACGGGGCACAACTGCTCGCGGTGCTCACCGTCGCGGTCGAGGACGGCCGGATCACCGGGCTCTTCACCCAGCAGAACCCGGAGAAGGTCCGCCTAGTCGGTGACCTCTGAGAGGTGCTTGCGGTAGTGCGTGGCGAACGGCTCGGTGCCGTCGCCGAGCTTCACCATCAGCTCCCGGGCGGCCGCGTTGGCGTGGCCGACCAGGTCGTCCTGGTACCCGAACAGGATCCGGTGCTCCTCGAACTCGTCCTCGTCGCGCAGTTCGACCAGACCGGACTCGCGGCGTCGCACCACGTCCAGGTCGAGGTCGATGATGTGCACGGTGTCACCCTCCCAGCGGGCCGGGGTGGTGATGTCGCAATACACCTCGCTGGTCCGCGGCGGTGGGTTGAACATGCCGGTCCACCAGGAGTCACGCGGGATGAGCAGGATGAACGGGATCTGCTCGACGGAGGGCCGGCCGTGGTAGACCGACGCGGTGCCGAGCGTCACGCCGACCCAGACGCCGAGGTCGTCCTCGGCCAGGCGGCGGGCCGGATAGTCACGGTGAGCTGATCCGTCGTACTTGGTGTAGATGACCCGGACCATCTCGCTCGACATGGGTGCACCCTAACGGTGACCGGGTTCTGTCGGTGGTCCCGGGTACGGTTCCTGGGTGCCCGCAGCTACCAAGAAAAAGGCGACCGCCGAGCAGCTCCTCGCCGCCGCGGTCGGCGCCGTTCCCGGGGGCTCCACCCGCCCAGGTCAGCAGGCCATGGTGGCGGCGATCGAGAAGGCCATCCAGGACCGCGAGCACCTGCTGGTGCAGGCCGGCACGGGCACCGGGAAGAGCCTCGGTTATCTGACCCCCGCGCTGCTGGTGGAGGGCCCCGTGGTGGTCTCCACGGCCACCCTGGCCCTGCAGAATCAGCTGGTCGAGCACGATTTGCCGCGGCTGGCCGCGGCGGTCGAGCCGGTGCTCGGGCGCAAGCCGTCGTTCGCCGTCCTCAAGGGCCGGCACCACTACCTCTGCATGGCCAAGCTCGAGCACGTCGACGCGGAGGCGCCGACCGACACGCTGTTCGACGACGCGCCCGCGCCCAAGGCCGGGCAGTGGCTGGGCGAGGCGGGCAAGCTCGGCAAGCAGGTCCTGCGGATCCGCTCCTGGTCGGAGAAGACACAGACCGGTGACCGCGACGAGCTCGACCCGGGCGTGGACGAGGCCGCCTGGAAGTCGGTCTCGATGCCGGCGCGGGACTGCGTCGGCGCGGCCCGGTGCCCCTATGGGCAGGAGTGCTTCGCCGAGGCGTCCCGGGTCCGGGCCCGCGAGGCCGACATCGTGGTCACCAACCACAGCCTGCTCGCCGTCGACATGCTCGCCGAGCGGCACATCATCCCGCCGCACAAACTGCTCGTCGTCGACGAGGCGCACGAGCTGGCCGACCGGGTCTCCTCGGCCTCGCAGGCCGAGCTCACCCCGGAGGCGATCGAGCGGGCCGGCCGCCGCGCCCGCACGATGATCCCGCCGTCCGCCGCCGAGTCGCTGGCCGAGGCGGCCGACGCGCTCACCGTCGGGCTCGCCGACATCCCGGCCGGTCGGCTCACCGCCGGGCTGCCGGACGCGCTGCGCCAGCCGGTCACCCTGCTCGAGTCGGCCACCCGGGCCGGCCTGAGCGCGATCGGCGACATCAAGGCCGACGATCCCGACCCGGTCAACAAGCAGCAGGCCAAGGCGGTGCTCGACGAGCTCTCCAAGACCGCCCAGCGGCTGCTCGAGGAGGACGACTACGACGTCGCCTGGGTGGAGAAATCCGAGTTCGGCTCGGGCCGCCGCGCGCTGGTGGTCGCACCGCTCTCGGTCGCCGGCACCCTCGCCCAGGCGCTCTACGAGGACCGGACGGTGGTGGCCGCCTCGGCCACGCTGACCCTGGGCGGCCGGTTCGACACGGTGGCCCGGTCGCTGGGCCTGCCCGCGCCGACCGCGGAGGCGTCCTCCGGCGACGGCTGGACCTCGCTGGACGTCGGCTCCCCGTTCGACTATCCGAAACAGGGCATCCTCTACGTCGCGGCGCACCTGCCCCGCCCCGCCGCGTCCGGGCTGCCGGACGCCGCCGGTGAGGAGCTGCTGCGGCTGGTCGAGGCGCTCGGCGGCCGTACCCTAGGGTTGTTCTCCTCGCGCAAGGCGGCGACCCAGGCCGCGGAGCTGCTGCGCGCCAAGACCGACCTGCCGATCCTGCTGCAGGGCGAGGAGACGCTGCCGATCCTGGTCCGCAAGTTCCGGGAGGAGAAGGCGAGCTGCCTGTTCGGCGTGATGTCGCTCTGGCAGGGCGTGGACGTGCCCGGCGACTCCTGCCAGCTCGTGGTGATCGACCGGCTGCCGTTCCCCCGGCCCGACGAGCCGCTGGCCGCGGCCCGCTCGGCCGCCGTCGACTCGGCCGGCGGCTCCGGTTTCGCCAGCGTGAGCGTCCCGATCGCGGCGGTCCGGCTGGCGCAGGGCGTGGGCCGGCTGATCCGGTCGACAGGTGACAAGGGTGTGGTCGCGGTCCTCGACTCGCGGCTGGAGACGGCCCGCAGCTACGGCGCGTTCCTGCGCAAGTCGCTGCCCCCGTTCTGGTATACGACCCGGCCCGAGGTCGCGGTCGGCGCGCTGACCCGGCTGGCCAAGTCGTGATCCGGGTCGCGTGCACGTTCCTGGTCGACGCGACCGGCGCGTTGCTGCTGCAGCTGCGCGACGAGTTCGCGCCGTATTACCCGAACGTCTGGGGCCTGCCCGGCGGCGCGATCGAGGCGGGGGAGACACCCGCCGAGGCGGCCGAGCGGGAGCTGCTCGAGGAGGCGAGCGTGCGCGCGGCCGAGCCGCTGCTGCTCTTCGAGCGCCAGGACCTGCCGGCACAGGACCGGGAGAAGCACTATTTCCACGGCCGCACCACGGCCACCCAGGCCGACGTGGTGCTGGGCGAGGGCGCGGCGATGCTGTTCGTCCCGGCCGCCGAGGTGCTGGACCGCCCGTTCACCCCGGGCAGCGCCGAGGTGATCGCCCGCTTCCTGACCTCCCCGGCCTACCGCTCCGCCCTCCGATGACACCGGCTCATCGAGCCGGTCGTCTCCAGGGCCGACGCGGACATGGCGCTGCGGGTGGCCCTTGAGCTGTGACCGGCGCGTGTCACCATGGCTGCCGTGATGGGGCCGGGGAGCGGGTTCGGGGTGCCGGGGGCAAAGCGGACGCGTCGGTGGCTGCTCGCGGTGGTGGCGGGCTGGGTGGTGGTGCTGGCCGGGGTGTCGTGGTGGTCGGTGCGCAACGATCCGGCGACCGTGCCCGAGCAGCGGGACGTCGGGCAGGCGATGGCGCCGCTGCGGAAGGCGGCCGGGACCCTGCTGGCCGCCGCCGAGAGCGGGCCGTGGGTGATCCGGCTCGGGGCCCCGCACGTCGAGACCTGCTGGCTGACCCCGGTGCGCGACGGGCGCCGGGCCGGGCAGGACGTTTTCCTGTACGTGCCGCAGGGGCGGGCCGAGGCCGCCCTCGACCAGGTCGCGGCGGCGCTGCCCGGCGACTACCGGGCCGGTGTGGTGCCGACCAAGGCGGGGACGCGGCTGGCGCTGTACGCCGACGCCGGTGACTTCATCGCGGTCGAGGCACACGCCGAGCCGGCCGATCAGGTGCTGACCCTGTCGGCCGACACCGGATGCCGGCCGCCGGGGGCGACCACGGCGGCGACCGGTCCGGCGGCGGGACCGGCGCCCGCGACGCTGACCGAGACCGTGGTGGCGCTCGGCGGGACGGCCGCCGCCGAGGTGTCGGTGGAGTCGGCCGGGTGCCCCGAGGGCGGGGTGGCGGCCACCTATCGAGCGACCGCCGGGGCGAGCGGGGATCGGCCGGTCGGGGTGCCCGCCGGTACGACGGTGGTGTGGTCCTCGGCGGGCGGCTGGGCGTACCGGAAAGGATCCGAATCGGTCGTGGTGGACGCGAACGGTGAGCGTCTGCAGGTCGCCGTGACCACCGCCTGCCGCGTCTCCTGACACGGCCCGGCCGCGCAGTCCTGTTCTGGCTGGCTTCCAGGGGTGTCTCGCGGCCGCGGAAGCACCTCTGAGAGCCAACCGGCTCGCGCGAGCCGGCGACGGTCAGTAGACGAGGGCCTGGGCGCCCTCGGACATGATCTCCTCGACGAACACCGCGGCGCCGGCGATCCGGATGCCCGGGATGACGTCGGCCGGGCCGATGTCGCGGCGGGCCACGCACTGGGTGCACGCGGTGATCCGGCCGGCCTCGAGCAGCACCTCGATCAGGTCCGGCAGCGGCGCGGCGTGCGGCAGCGCGAACTCGGCGGCCCGGCCGGGCAGCGCGAACCAGGTGGACTCGCCGGTCAGCCAGAACGACACGTCGACCCCGGCGGTCGCCGCCGTCGTCGCCACGTTGAAGGCCTGGTTGCAGCGTTCCGGCGCGTCCGCGCCGGCGGTGGCCTTGACGACCAGCAAACGTGCCATGCGGGCCAGCATAGGATGGGCCGGACATGGTTACAGAGATCGGGTTCGTGAGCCTGCTGGTCGCCGCGATAGGCGGACTGGCGGGCGGTTTCGGTTATCTGGCAGTGCGAATTTCGAGGGGGCGTTGGTGAGCGGCGAGACGACGGAAACTCCTTTGGACCCGCCGCCGTGGCTGAACGCCCCGCCGGTGGACGCCTACCCCTACGAGGACACCCACGACCTGCGGTCGGGCCCGGACCTGAACCCGGCGCTGCTCGGCCTGCTCCCGTTCATCGGGCTGTGGCGGGGCCGTGGCCAGGGCGGATTCCCGGCGGCGGAGGACTACAACTTCGCCCAGGAGATCCGGATCAGCCACGACGGGCGGGACTTCCTGCGCTTCGAGTCGCGGTCCTGGCTGCTCGACGAGGAGTCGGCGCCGATCGGTCAGGCGCTCACCGAGTCCGGGTTCTGGCGGCCGGTGCTGGTCGACGGCCGGCCCGGCGACGAGATGGAAGCCACGATGATCCGGCCGGACGGCGTCGCCGAGCTCTACCTGGGCAAGGCCGCCACCACCCGGCTGGAGATGGGCACCGACGCGGTCGCGTACACGCCGTCCGGCCTGCACGTCACCGGCGGGCACCGGCTGTTCGGGGTGGTCGAGGGTGCGCTGCTCTACGCGCACGAGATCTCCATCGACAACAGCGACCTGACGCCGCACATGTCGGCGCGGCTGCTGCGCATCGGCGGTTGATCAGAAGCTGTCGGTGAAACCCAGCATGGCGAGGAGACGGGGCGTCCACGGTGATCGTGGGCGCTCCGTTCCGTCCAGGGAGATCACTTCGGCGAGGCCGCGCAGGGACGAGGTCAGCCAGATCGCGTCGGCGGTGGCCAGCTCGGGCAGGGTGACCATCCGGTGCACCGGGCGCAGGCCGGCGGACGGGGCGAGCGACAGCAGGTGGGCCGCGGTGATCCCGTCCAGGATGCCCGCCTCGGCGGGTGGGACCGTGCAGAGTTCGTCGCCGGAGAGCCAGACGACCGAGGCGGTCGGGGCTTCCAGGACGTACCCCTCGAGGGAAACCCAGACCACGTCGTCGGCCTGATGCCGCGCCGCCCAGCGGCGAGCCGCGAAGTTGCTCGCGTAGGACAGTGACTTGGCCGCGGACAGTGACCACGGCGGACGGTGCCCGGCGGCGACGCCGAGGCCGGCACTGAGCACCCGGACGCCGTCGCGGCGCTCCCGCAACACCTGCTCGGGGATCGCCGAGACGCCGACGTGCAGCAGGGTGCGGGTGTAGATGATCCGCATGGCGCCGGTCCGGCCCGCGCCGGCGGTGACGTCCACCACGGGCGGCGGGGGCAGGTCGAGCAGCGCGGCCGAGCGGGCCAGCCGGCCCAGGTGCTCGGGCAGCAGCCAGGGCCCGGACTCCCGCAGGTGCAGGGTCTCGAAAACCCCGTCGCCGAGCAGATCGGCGGGTGTTACCAGGATCCGCTCCGTCATCTGTTCGAAACTAGCGAACTATGCTCGTGGAGTGTCCGCCACTTCGTTAGCCGCCATGCTCCGTGAGCGCGGCCTGCGGCTCACCCCGCAGCGCCAGTTGATCTTGGAAGCGGTGCACGAGCTAGGCCACGCGACCCCCGAGTCGGTGCACAACGCGGTCCTCGAACGGGTCGCCGGTGTCAACATCACCACCGTGTACCGGACGCTGGAGCTGCTGGAAGAGCTCGGCCTGGTCAATCACACCCACCTCTCGCACGGTTCGCCCACCTACCACGCGGCCGGCGAGCATCAGCACGTCCACCTGGTCTGCCGGTCCTGCGGGTCGATCGAGGAGATGGACCCGGTGGTGCTGGCGCCGGTCTGTGCGCGGCTGCTCGAGGAACGCGACTTCCGGGTCGATGTCGGACACGTCTCCCTGTTCGGGGTCTGCGGCAAGTGCAAGGAGTCCCAGTGAGCATCGTCATGATCGAGGATCTCGACCCGGGTTCGGCCGACGCGGGCGTGCCCGCGCACCTCGGCGATCCGGTGCGGGAGCAACGGCTGCTGGAGAGCGCGGTCGGCCTGGTCGACCGGTCGAACCGGGACGTGATCGCGGTGCCGGGGGTGGAGCGGGCGAGCTGGCTGCACACGCTGACCACTCAGCATCTGTCCGAGATCTCGGACGGCAGTGAGCTCCTGGTCCTCTCGCCCCACGGGCACGTCGAGCAGCATGCTTTCGTCACCGACGATGGGGTGACCGCCTGGCTGGACACTGAGCCCGGCAGCGGGGCCGGGCTGCTGAAATACCTGGAGATGATGCGTTTCTTCACCCAGGTCGAGCCGCGTCTCGCGACCGCCGAGATCGCGGTGCTGTCGCTCGTCGGCCCGGACGCCGCCGCGCTCTTCCCCGATCTCGCCGAGCCGCGGGTCAGCCCGGTGCCGGGTCCGAAGTTCGCCGCCGGGTCGGTGCCGCCCGAGGCCACGTCGCACTACGCGGTACGCCCGTTCGAAGGCGGCCTGGCCCGCCGGGTCCCGCTCGGCGTCGACCTGCTGATCCCGCGGGCCGCCAAGGACGCGGTGATCGAGAAGCTGGGCGTGCCGCAGGCCGGCCTGTGGGCGTACGAGGCGATCCGGGTCGCGGCCCGGGTGCCCCGGCTCGGCCACGAGACCGACCACAAGACGATCCCCGCCGAGGCCGGGTTCCAGGCCGCGGCCGTGCACCTGGACAAGGGGTGTTACCGCGGTCAGGAGACCATCGCCCGGGTGCACCACCTGGGCCGGCCGCCGCGCCGCCTGGTGCTGCTGCACCTGGACGGGATCGCCACCGACCACCCGCCGGTGCAGGGGACGCCGGTCGAGCTGGACGGCCGGGCGATCGGGTTCATCGGCACCGGGGTCCGGCACCACGAGTTGGGCATGGTCGCGCTGGCGGTGCTCAAGCGCAACGTCCCGGACGACGCGCGCCTGCTCGTGGGGGAGTCGGCAGCCGCCATCGACGCGTGATTCTCGTGGCAGGATGGCCGCATGACCGGGACCTTGATCACCGTCGCCCCGACCGGCGCGGAGAGCGACAAGGCGGACGTGCCAGCCCTGCCAGTGACCCTGGATGAGTTGGTAACGACCGCGAAGGAGTGCGAGGCGCTGGGCGCCTCGATCATTCATGTGCACATTCGGGACGCCCAGGCCCGGCCGACCCTGGACCAGGGCCGGCTGCGTGCCACCGTCACGGCGTTGCGCGAGTCGACCGGGCTGATCGTTCAGCTCTCCTCGGGCGGCGCGGTGATCGATCCGGAGTCCGACCGGCTGGCCGTGCTGGACGCCGGTCCGGAGATGGCCTCCTGCACGATGGGCACGGTCAACTTCGGTGACGGCGTGTTCCTGAACCGCTGGGAGTTCATCGTCGGCCTGCACACCCGGATGCAGGACCGCGGCATCGTGCCGGAGTACGAGATCTTCGACCTGGGCCAGCTCACCACCCTGCAGCGGCTGCTGAGCCGGCACGGGCTGCCGTTCGGCGGCCACGTGCACGTCGACCTGGTGATGGGTGTGCCGGGCGGGATGCCCGGCACGGCGGCCGCGCTGGTCGCCTGCGAGCAGGTGATCCGGGACCTGCCGGAGGGCACCACGTTCTCGGCGACCGGGATCGGCCGCAGCACCCTGCCGGTGATGCTGGCCTCGCTGTCGGCCGGTGGGCACCTGCGGGTGGGCATGGAGGACACCGTCACGTACGCGAAGGGCCGCCCGGTCGAGTCGAACATGCAGCTGGTCGCCCGCGCGGTCGGTTTCGCCCAGCTCGCCCAGCGCCCGCCGCTGTCGCCGAACCAGGCCCGTGAGCTGCTCGGAGTGCCGTCCCGGTGACCGTTGTCGCGGAGGTGGTCCGGTCCGGTTTCGTGGAGAGCGTGCACCACGGTGTGGTCGCCTTCACCGACCGGCCGGGTGTCGGGGAGACCGGGGTCCCGTTCTTCCCCCGGTCGTCGAACAAGCCGTTGCAGACGGTCGGGATGCTCCGCCACGGCCTGGTGCCGCGCGAGGAGACCGACCTCGCCATGATCAGTGCCAGTCACGACGGCGAGCCGTTCCACGTGGAGCGGGTGCGGGGCATCCTGGGCGCCGCCGGGCTGGGGCTCGAGGCGCTCGGCTGCCCGGCCCAGCTGCCGTTCGGTGAGGCGCCGCGGAACGCGTGGCTGCGCAACGGCGGCTCGGCCGAGCCGATCCTGATGAACTGCTCGGGCAAGCACGCCGGGATGCTGGCCACCTGTGTGATCAACGGGTGGCCGCTGGCGTCGTACCTCGATCCCCGGCACCCGCTGCAGGTGGCGCTCGCCGAGGCGGTCAGCGAACTGGCCGGTGAGCCGATCGCGGCGGCCGGGGTGGACGGGTGCGGTGCGCCGGTCCTGGCGATCTCGCCGGTTGCGCTGGCCCGGTCGTTCCAGCGTCTGGTCGAGGCCGCACCGGGCACTCAGGAGCGGCGGGTGGCGGACGCCATGCGGGCGCACCCGGAGCTGGTCGCCGGCACCGACTCGCCGGACACCGTGCTGATGGGCAAGGTGCCGGGCCTGCTGATGAAGAGCGGCGCGGACGGCGTGGTGGCGGCCGCGGTGCCGGGCGCCGGCGGGATCGCCATCAAGATCTCCGACGGTGCGGCCCGGGCCCGGGTGCCGGTGCTGCTCGAGGCGCTGCGGCGGCTCGGCGTCGAAGCGCCGCCGCTGGACGAGCCGGTGCTGGGTGGCGGGCTGCGGGTCGGCGAGGTCCGCGCGGCCTGGTGACTCGTCTCACGCTAGCTCTTGCAAGCGTTTGCTTGCAAGAGCTAGCACTCGGGGCTAACTTCGAATACATGGCCACACCCAAGGACCTGCCCCAGGACATCGGGACGTTCATCCGCGACCTGAGGCAGACCGCGAAGATCTCGCTCCGGCAGCTTGCCGACAAGGCCGGGGTGAGCAACCCCTACCTGAGCCAGATCGAGAACGGCCTGCGCAAGCCGAGCGCCGAGGTGCTGCAGCAGATCGCCAGCGCCCTGCGTGTGTCAACGCCCGCGATGTACCTGCGGGCCGGACTGCTCGACGGCGAGGGCCAGCTGGGTGTGCTGGCCGCCATCGCGGTCGACCCGGAGCTCACGATCGCGCAGAAGCAGTCCCTGTCGCAGATCTACGAGACGTTCCGCAACGAGAACTCTCGGAACGCGCCGCCCGCACCGTCGTCCTCCGCCACGGTCGAGACCGCGGACCTGGACGAGCACGAGGCCGGCGCATCCCGGACCACCCCGATCACCGTCGAGGAGACGAAATGACCGAGCAGACCAAGACCAAGATCCCGACCCCGCTGTACGCCGCCGCCGGTGCCGGTGACCTCGCGTACCAGCAGCTGCGCAAGCTGCCGGCCGTGCTGACCGAGCTGAGCGACCGCGCGGTCGCCTCGCTGCGCACCGCCAACGTCCAGGCCACCGAGCTGCAGAAGAAGGCCGCCACCACGGACTTCGACGCGCTGCGCACCAACGCCACCACGGTGGCCAGCACGTTCGCCCAGGTCGCGCAGGAGCGTGCGGTCGCGGCGTACACCGCTCTGGTCGCCCGCGGTGAGAAGGTCGTCGGCAGCGGCGTCATCGAGACCGCCGAGGTCGTCAACGCCGACATCGAGGCCACCGAGCAGCCGCAGGCCGTCGAGGCGGCGATCGAGGAGGCCAAGGCGGTCGAGTCCGCCGAGGCGACCCCGAAGCCGCGCAAGCGCGTCAAGCCCACCCCGGCGACGATCAAGCCGGCCGAGTAAGCATCGCGACATGATCGACGGGCCCCGGCATCGCCGGGGCCCGCGGCATAGACTCTCCGGCATGGCGCCTATTTTCTTCCGAGACGTGCAGGGCTGGATCGAGCTGCTCGTCCTGCTGTTCGCGCTGATCCTGGAGGTCGTGGCGTTCATCCACTGCCTGACCCAGCGCGGCGCCGGCTTCCAGGCCCTCGGAACGCTGCCGAAGGGCGCCTGGGCCGCGATCATCGGCATCTGCGCCCTGCTGACGTGGTATGGCAGGTCCGCATTGGGCATCTTCGGCCTGGTCGGCATCGCTGCCTCGTTGATCTATCTTCTCGACGTGCGCCCCGGCCTGCGGGACATCGCCGACGGCAAGGGCTTCTGGTGACCCGGCCTTCTGTCGTGGCGCTGCCTTGTGTCGTGACCCGGCCTTCTGTTGTGGCGCTGCCTTCTGTTGTGGCGCGGCCTTTTGTCGTGGCGCTGCCTTTTGTTGCGGCCCGGTCCGCCCTGGCCCGCGGGTGAGGGGTCGTTTCGGCCCGCCGCCGCCCGATGGTGGGCCGCGCCTGCAGCGCAGCGACGGGACCAGGCCGCAGTCGGGCCGGCCGACGCTGCCGGGCCCGGCCACCGAGACGGTCACGCTGGCCTCCGGTGTCCGCGTCGAGCAACTGATCACCGGCACCGGCGACCCGGTGACGGTCTTCGCGCACGGGCTGGCCGGGGACATCGCCGGTACCCGCCCGCTGGGCAGTGCGGTCACCGGCCGCCGGGTGTTCTTCCACTTCCGCGGGCACGGCCGCTCCGACATCCCGCCCGGCCCGTGGAGCTTCGGCGACCTGGCCACCGACCTGCGCGGGGTGGCCGACCTGTCCGGGGCGACCCGGGCGCTCGGGGTGAGCATGGGCGCGGGCGCGTTGTGCCGCCTGATCGCCGAGACGCCGGACCGGTTCGAGCGCGCGGTGTTCTACCTGCCCGCCCCGCTGGACGGCCGGCGTTCGGACGCCGCGGTGCAGCGCCTGAACCGGATGCTCGCCTCGGTCGAGTCCGGCGAGGCCGCGATGATCGCCGACGCGGTCGAGGCGGAACTGCCCGCCTCGGTGCGCAACACCCCGGCCGGCTGGAGCTATCTCCGGCAGCGGGTCGACCAGTTGCAACGGGACGGCCTGGCGGTCGAGCTCGAGACGCTCTGGCCGGAGCCGGCGGTGCCGGACGAGAACCTGCTCCGCGCGTTCCGCGGGCGCGCGCTGGTGATCGGCTGTGAGGGCGACGAGGTGCACCCGTCGGGCTGGGCCGAGCGGCTCGCCACCCTGCTCAGAGCGGATCTGCAGATGTACGACCGCCCCACGGTCCTCTGGACGAACCGCCAGGAACTCCGCGACCGGATCTCGGTTTTCCTGAACAGCTGATCCGGCGATTTAGTGGCCATATGCCCCGAAAGCCGTAACTTTTACCGCTCTCGAGCGATGTTCTCGGCGTGCGCCTGTCCCCTAAATCCGCTTTTATCGGTGTTATTGTGATCGGTCTTCCGTTCGCTGTCGTGGTCGGCTGGGCCCTGGGCACCCCTGTTGCCCGGACAGTGGCGGCCCAGGAAGCCGGCGGCATCGGTGGCAGCGACGCCCTCGGCGGAGCCCCGATCACTGCCGACGCGTCCACCGGCGGTTACGCGTCCCACCCGCCCCGCCCGAACGGCCCGGTCACCACGACCGGCCCCACACCGTCCCCGATCGTGGTGATCAGCAGCAGAGTGATCACCAAGACCGTCACGGTGCCCGGCTCGCCGCTCCCGGTCACCGCCACGACCTCCGCACCACCGCCGGTCGTGATCGAGCCCCCGGTGCCCACGCCGACCCAGATCACCGGCCCGCCGGAGCCGATCCCCACCGACTCGGAGAGCGCCGAGCCGAGCTTCGACCCGGAACCGCCGGTCGACGACGATGAGCCGCGCCGCTCCTGGCGCCGTTTCCGCTAGCCCGCCAGGTCCCGTCCGGGTGTGACGACCGGCGCCGGGTTCCGGGCGGGTGTGGCTGGCCGCGTCGGGTTCCGGGCGGGTGTGGCTGGCCGCGTCCCACTAAGCTGCCGGATCGTGAAGGAAGATCCGAGTCGGCCAGTGTCCGCGGTTCGCCAATTCGCCACCGGTGCCGGGCTGCTCGGCCGTGGGCTCGGCCTGGTCCTGAGAAGCCCCCGGCTGCTCGGCCTGGGTCTGCTCCCCGCGCTGCTCGCCGGCGTGCTCTACACGATCGGGCTGGTCATCCTGATCCGCTACCTGCCCGAGCTCTCCGCCAAGGTCACCTGGTTCGCCGACGGCTGGACCGGTTTCTGGCGCGACTTCGTCGAGGTGCTGGCCGGCGCCGGGCTGCTCGGCCTGACCCTGCTGCTCGGCATCCTGACGTTCACCGCGGTCACCCTGCTGATCGGCGACCCGTTCTACGAGAAGATCTCCGAGCTGGTCGAGGACCGCTTCGGCGGGGTGCCGGACGCCGTCGAGGTCGGTTTCTGGCGCTCGCTGCGCCGCAGCCTGGCCGACTCGGTCCGCCTGATCGGCCTCTCGATCCTGGCCGGCATCCCGCTGTTCGCGCTCGGTTTCGTACCGGTGATCGGCCAGACGGTGATCCCGGTCCTGGCTGCCGCGGTCGGCGGCTGGCTGATCGCCCTGGAACTCACCGGCGTCCCGTTCCAGCGCCGCGGCCAGCGCCTGCGCCACCGCCGCGTCACCCTCGCCACGAACGTCCCGCTCACTCTGGGCTTCGGGGTCGCGGTGTTCTGCTCGTTCCTGATCCCGCTCGGCGCTATCTTCCTGATGCCCGCGGCCATCGCCGGCGCGACCCTGCTGGCCCGCCGCACTCTCGGCAAACCGGTGCACATCACCACGGTCAGCTCGCTGTAGGCGGTTGTCACCACCCTCAAGATCAAGAGCTTTTTGTCGTGCGTCCGCTGGGGTACAGACCGTCGCTCCCGCCGGGGCCCCTGCGGGCTTCGCAGGCCGCTGGCGCGTCCCGAACGCGAACCCCTCCGGGGCGACATCCGCGTGTGGTCACGGAAACCCCTTAGCAGCCCCCTCCCCAAACCGAACCCGATTTCCACACTCCACGCCCATCCACACCCCACCCCCACCC